>JBDKSB010000002.1 GCA_039683095.1 Acidobacteriota bacterium
TCTTGCCAGAGAAGATGGCCGCCGAGGCCTCGGCGATCTCCTCGGCGTCGCCGGCGGCGAAGGCCGTCAGGCCGAACTCGCGGGCCTTCTCGTAGAACTCGTTGACCGGGTCGAGCCCGACGGCGATGAGCAGGGTGTCGCAGGCGAACGAGCGCTCCGTGCCCTTGACCGGGCGGAAATTCCCGTCGACGCGGGCGATCGTGACCGACTCGACGGACTCCGCGCCGTTGGCGCTGACGACGGTGTGCGAGGTGTAGACCGGCACGCCCAGCCGGACCAGCTTGTCCCGGTGGACCTTGTAGCCGCCGCATTCGGGCAGCGCCTCGACCAGGCCGACGACGGCGATGCCGGCCTGCAGGGCATGATACCCGGCGATAAGCCCGACGTTGCCGCCGCCGACGATGAACAGGCGCTCCGTCGGCTTGACCAGGTCCCGGTTGACCAGGGTCTGGAAGGCGCCGGCGCCGTAGACGCCCGGCAGGGTGTTGCCCGGGAAGGCCAGGTTCTTCTCCCGCGCGCCCGATGTCACCAGAAGGACCTCGGACTCGATCAGGACGTAACGCCGTCCCCCGGCCAGCACGCCGACCTTCCGGTCGCTGTAAACGGCCAGGGCCGTGCTCTGGAGCCAGACCCGGACGGCCGGAAAGGACCGGACGTCGCTCTCCAGGCGCGTGGCGATATCGATGCCCCGCGTCCCGGCGTAGACGGCCTCGATGGAGCCGAAGAAGCGATGCGTCTGCAGGACCAGCTTGCCGCCGAGGCGGTGCTTGTCGTCGATAAGGAGCGTCTCGATTCCCCGGCGGCCCAGCTCGATCGCGGCCGAAAGGCCGGCCGGCCCGCCGCCGATGATCAGCACCGGCACGCGGACCGTTTCGACGGCCCGGGCCGCGGCGCCGCCCGCGGCCGCGACGCGCGGCAGCTCGGGCAGCCCTTCGACGGGATCGACCCTGAGGCCGGGCCGGACGAGCTCCATGCACGATTTCACGGGGATGCCGTCGGCCAGGACCAGGCATTGGGCGCACTGGCCGTTGGCGCAGAAGATCCCCTGCGCGGCGCCGTCCCTGGCGTGGTGGCCGAAGATGCGGACCCCGGCCGCGAACAGGGCCGAGGCGACGGTCTCCCCCTCGAAAGCTTCGAGGGCCTGGCCCTTCCAGGTGAAGGGGACCTTGGATCGGGAGGGGATGGGCAGGATGGGATGTTGATCGATGCGGTACATTTGACGATGCTCGCTCCTTAGGCCTCAACGGGCGGACCGGCAAAGGCCGTTATTATAACACAGGGGCCGGGTGCAAACATCCGCTCGAGACGGTGTATAATCTCGGACATGCCGCCCTTGAAAAGGATGGTTCCCGGCGCGGCGGCGGTCCTCGTCTTCGTCGGGCTGTCCGCTTCGGGCTGTCGGGCTTTCGCCGCGCCGGCCCAGGCCGAGCCGGCCGCCACGGAAACCACGGGCCCGGCCGGGAACTCGACCGATCGCCTGACGCTGAAGCAGGCCGGGAAGGAATTCCTTCACGATGCGGGCCGGATCTGGTCGGCTCCGGCCCGGCTCCGGACGAAGGACATCGCGCCGGTCTTCGCCCTGGGGGTCGTTGCGGCCGCCCTCGTCGCCGCCGACGAGGCCACCCGCGGCCGCGTCCAGTCCTACGCGGAGCGGCATCCGTGGGTCGGCGACGTCAGTCCCGTGGTCACGGAGCTGGGCGGGCCGATCGGCTTCGCCGCCGCGGGCGCGTTCTTCGGCGCCGGGCTCGTTTTCAAGAACGCCCGGGCGCGGGACACGGGCTACCTGGCCGCCGACGCCGTCCTGCAGAGCTTGCTCGTCGATGCTCTCCTGAAGGGCCTGAGCGGCCGCCGGAGGCCTTGCGCCGCCGGCGGCGTTGACCATTGGTCCGGGCCCGGGGCTTTCTTCAAGCGCTTCGGGACGGGCGGGGGCGATCTCTACGAATCCTTCCCCTCCGGACACACGGCCGCGGCCTTCGCCCTGGCCACGGTCGTTTCTCTCCGGTACCGGCATTCCTTCTGGGTTGGGGCCGCGTCCTATTCCGTCGCCGCCGCCGTCGGGCTGTCCCGGATGGCCATGGACAGGCATTGGCTTTCGGACGTCGTCGCCGGCGCCGCCATCGGCCATCTGGTGGCCCGGCTGGTCGTCCGCAACCACGACAGGCCGCGGCGCCTGGTCCCCGCTCTCGCGGGCGTCCGGGGGGGACTCGCGCTCTGTCTCTCCTATGACTCGGGCCCGTTCGACCGGTGAACCCGGCCCGCCCGGGCCATCCTCCCGAAGGGTGAAGGCGATTTCATCCCGGGCGGTGTTGCGCCCCGGCGGCCCGCTCGCCTATCATGCCCCCTTTCGGGAAAGGCAGGATCATGACCTTCAACGACCTCCTCCAGCGCATGATCGAGCGCAAGGCCTCGGACCTTCACCTCATCGCCGGCCTGCACCCGGCCCTGCGCGTCCACGGCGAGCTGGTGCCCCAGGAAGACGTCGAGCGCTTCACGCCCGAAGGCATCCGGGAGTTCATCTTCGCCGCCCTGACGACCCATCAGCGGGACGCCTTCCAGAACGACCCGGCCAGCCGCAACGAGCTCGATTTCGGCTACGGCATCCCCGGGGTCGGGCGGTTCCGGGTCAACGTCCATGTCAGCCGCGGCAGCGTCGCGGCGACGGTCCGGGCCCTGGCCGACCGCATCCCGGCCCTCGAGGACCTGGGCCTGCCGCCGGCCGCCGCCGAGTTCACCAGGGCCAAGCGGGGCCTCGTCCTGGTCACGGGTCCGACCGGCTCGGGCAAATCGACCACGCTGGCCGCCCTCGTCGACACGATCAACCGGACCCGGCGGGACCACATCCTGACGATCGAGGACCCGATCGAGTACATCCACAACTCCAAGATGTCCTACGTCACCCAGCGCGAGGTCGGGAGGACGGGAGACACCCTGTCGTTCGGCAACGCCCTGAAGTACGCCCTGCGCCAGGATCCCGACGTCATCCTCATCGGCGAGATGCGCGATTACGAGACGATCGGCATCGCCATCACCTCGGCCGAGACGGGCCATCTCGTCTTCGGCACGCTCCACACCGCCAGCGCGGCCCAGACCGTCAGCCGCATCGTCGACGTCTTCCCGACGGACCAGCAGCCGCAGGTCCGGACCCAGCTGGCCTCGACCCTCGTCGGCGTCGTTTCCCAGGTCCTGCTGCCCCGCAAGGACGGCAGCGGCCGCGTCGCCGCCTGCGAGCTGCTGATGGCCAACCCGGCCGTGCGGAACAACGTCCGGTCGGGCAAGGTCGAGGCCATTTACCAGTCGATCCAGACCTCGGCCTCCGAAGGCATGCAGACGATGGACCAGTCGCTCATCAAGCTCTGCCGCGAGGGGCTGATTGACTACGAAGCGGCCAAGCCCTATATTTACGAGCGCACGACCCACGAAACGATCAGGGCCCGGGTCCACTAGCCGCGACCCCGGGCAGAACCCGGGTCGGCGGAGCACGATCATGAGGAATCTCGTCATCCCGGCCGTCCTCCTGGCGATCGTTTTCCTCCAGGCCCGGCTGGGCTCGCCCGCCGAGCGCCCGGCCCCGCCGCAGGCCGCGGTCGTCGCCCGGCCTCCGGCCGAGGCGCCGAACTCGCATTACCCGTCGAACCGGCCCCCGCTCGCGACAAGCCCGCTGGTCAAGCTGCCGATCGGGGCGGTCCAGCCGCGGGGCTGGCTCATGGCCCAGCTCCAGCTGATGCGCGACGGCTTCACCGGGCGGCTGGCCGAGGTCAGCCGCTTCATCGGCGACGACAGCGGCTGGATGACCCTCAAAGGGAAGGGCTGGGAGGAGATGCCGTATTGGCTCAAGGGCTACGGCGATCTCGGCTACCTGCTCAAGGACGCGGCCATGGGGCGGGAGACCGAGCGCTGGCTGCAGCAGGCTTTCAAGTCGCAGGCCCGGGACGGATACTTCGGGCCGGCCGACAACCGGGGCGCGAGCGACCTCTGGCCGAACATGGTCATGCTGGCGGCCCTGCAGAGCTTCTACGAGGCGACCGGCGACCGCCGGGTCCTGTCCCTCATGAGCCGCTACTTCCAATATGAATTCCATCTTCCCGCCGAGGAGCTCCTGCCGGGGAGCTGGCAGAAGCTCAGGGGAGGGGAGAACCTCGAGAGCGTCTACTGGCTCTACAACCGGACCGGCGAGAGCTTCCTGCTCGACCTGGCCAGGCGGCTCTTCGCCCGGACCTCGGACTGGACCTCGCCCATCCTCAGCCCGTCCCGGGACCGCGACTGGGCCGAGAGCGGCTTCTATCACGGCGTCAACATCGCCATGGGTTTCCGCCAGCCCGGGATCTACTATCAGCAGACGGGCGATCGCAGCTTGCTCGAGGCCGTCGAGCGGAACTACCGCCAGGTCATGAGCGCGTACGGCAGCCAGCCGGGCGGCATGTTCGGGGCGGACGAGAACATCCGGCCCGGCCACGGCGATCCCCGCCAGGGCGCCGAAACGTGCACGATGGTCGAGTTCATGGCCAGCTTCGAATCCCTGCTCCGGATCACGGGCGATCCGCTCTGGGCCGACCGGGCCGAGGACGTGGCCTTCAATTCCCTGCCGGCCTCCATGACCCCCGACCTCAAGGGACTCCACTACCTGACCGCGGCCAACATCATCTCCTGCGACGGCAGCGGGGAGCACGATTTCCAGAACGGCGGGACGCTGGTCTCGTTCGACCCCTGGAGCTACCGCTGCTGCCAGCACAACGTGGCCTTCGGCTGGCCCTATTTCGCCGAGAACCTGTGGCTGGCCACCGCTGACAACGGCCTGGCGGCGGCGCTCTACGCGCCGTCCGAGGTCCGGGCCAAGGTGGCCGAGGGAGCCGAGGTGGCCATCGCGGAGGACACCGCCTATCCGTTCGAGGACCAGGTGCGCCTGTCGCTCGCCTGCGACCGGCCGGTGGCCTTCCCGCTCTATCTTCGCCTGCCCGGCTGGGCCAGGAGCGTTCGCATCTTCGTCAACGGCCGGCCGGCCGGGAAGGAGCTTGCCGGCGGCGGCTTCGCCGTGCTGCGGCGGACCTGGCGGCACGGCGACCAGGTCCGGATCGAGTTCGCCGCGCCGATCGAGATCGTAGACTGGCCGTCGCTGCGGGGCGCCGTCTCGGTCAGGCGCGGTCCTCTCTGGTACGCCCTTCGGATCGGGGAGAAATGGCAGAGGTGCGGCGGCTCCGAGGAATGGCCGGCCTATGAGGTCCTGCCGACGACCGCCTGGAACTACGGCCTGGTCCTCGAGGGCGCGGACCGCGGCGCCGCCGTCCGCCTGGTCTCCCGGACCTTCCCTCCCTTCCAGCCGTTCGAGCCGGCGGCGGCCCCGCTCGTGCTCAGGGCCAGCGCCCGGCGCGTGCCCGCCTGGCAAGCCCAGGGGCGGATGGCCGGCCTCGTCCCTCCCAGCCCGGCCGGGGGAGAGGGGCCGGTCGAGGAGGTCGAGCTCATCCCCATGGGCTGCGCCCGGCTGCGGATCTCCGTTTTCCCCACGGTCCAGGATTGACTTTCCTGCCCGCCATCGCTTATAAGGAGGCGGGAATCCCAAAGCAGGAGGTCCGGATGTTCAAAGAATTCAAGGAATTCGCCATGCGCGGGTCCGTCCTGGACATGGCCGTGGGCATCATCCTGGGCGGCGCCTTCGGCGCGATCGTCTCCTCGCTGGTCAACGACGTGCTCATGCCGCCGATCGGCCTTCTTCTCGGCAGGGTCGATTTCTCCAAGCTGTCCCTGGCCCTGTCGGACACGGTCAGCCTGAACTACGGCAGGTTCATCAACACGATCATCACCTTCGTCATCGTGGCCTTTTGCCTCTTCCTGGTCATCCGGGCCATGAACCGGCTGCAGAAGAAGGCCGAGGCGCCGGCCCCGGCGCCGACGACCAAGGATTGCCCCTACTGCGCCACGGCCGTCCCGATCAGGGCCGTCCGCTGCCCGCACTGCACCTCAGAGCTGAAGTGACGCGGGGGCCCGGGCGGGCGGAAGCCCGGTGCGGTCAGAAGGCTTCCTGGGCGGTGACGTAGAGGCCGAAGCTCTCTTTGCCCCAGGCCATGTCCAGGCGCACGGTGGTGCCGTCGCGCTTGCTGATCACGTAGCGCATGCCCGTCCCGACGGAGAACTTGAGGTTTCCGCCCCCGAAGCGGGCCAGCCCCGGAAAGACCTGGGCCATACCGGCGAATCCGACGAAGCCGATGCGGTTCGAGATGAGGGCCCGGTACTCGGCCTGGACGATGGCCATCGCCTTGTCCCGGAAGCGTCCCCTATAGTAGCCGCGGAGCAGCGTGTCGCCGCCGAGCAGGGCCAGCTTGTAGAAGGGGACATCGCCCCCCGTCGACAGGACGTATCCCTGGAGGGCCAGGACCCGGTCCTCGCCCAGAGGCAGGTACTTGCGGAGATCGAGCTTGAAGCGGCTGAAGGAGAATTGGCTGCCGGCCATCGCGCTGTAAGAATCGGCAGTGAGCTGGAGGTAGGCGCCCCGCCGGGGGAACATCGAGGCATCCCGGGTATCCCAGTTCAAGCTGGCCCCCAGGCCGGCCAGCATCCCGCCGCGGCTGCCAGTGATCGTCCCCGAGTCGAGCAGGCCGCCCGGCGCGACCTTCTCGATCGTCGTGTTCTCGAAGTCGAACTGGATGCCGCAGTAGAGGCCGCTCAAGATGCGCCGCCGGATCCCGAACTGCGCCTGGACCGTCAGGGGCGTGTACGACTCCTCGGCGGTCGAGGCCGTGTCGTCGCCCAGGCCGTAGAAATGCTGCGGCGTCCGCTCGAAGCGGAGGCTCCCGGCCAGGCAGAAATCGTTGCCTTCGAGGTAGATCTCGGGCTTGATCAGGATGTTGAACTGCTTCTCCAGGCTGTACGTGCCGTAGGCCCAGACGCTCGATGTCCGGGTCCCTTCCTTGTGGCGGCCGACCCGGAAGGTCAGGACGCCGCCGCCGCCGAAGGCCAGCTTGGTCTCTGGGGTATAGTACAGGAACGGGATGCCGACGATCTTCGATTTGTACGCGGCCTCGGGCGCGGACGCGGGCGGGTCCGCCGCGGCCGCGCCCGGCGGATAAAGGCAGAGGCCGGCGGCGAGGAGAGCGGCGAGCCGAAGGAGCCTCGTTGTATTCATCTTGCAGTCGTCCCGGAAGTGCGTATGATATCGTCCGGCCGTCCGGCGGTCAAGGCGCATGGCCGGCGATGCCCCCATAAAGGGGGGCGCCCCGTCTTGGCCGCGGAAGATCCGGCCGCCAATGGATTGAAAGTCCGCGCGGCCTGGGATATAAGGTCCTTATTGAAAATAGCTTTTTGAGGAGGCATCGTGAAAAACGTCGTCGTCCTGGGAGCCGGCATGGTCGGCCGTGTCATCGCGCTCGATCTGGCTTCCGATTTCAATGTCACGGCTGTCGACGTCAGCCCCGGCAATCTGGCCAAGCTCGGGGGAACGGCCGTCGCGACGCGGCAGGCCGACCTCTCTTCGCCCGCCGCGATCCGGAGCGCCGTCGCCGCCGCGGATCTCGTCGTCGGCGCCGTTCCAGGCTCCATGGGCTTCGCCACCCTGCGCGAGACGATCGCCGCCGGCAAGAACGCCGTCGACATCTCGTTCTTCCCCGAGGACGCCCTGGCCCTGGACGAGGCCGCCCGCGCGGCCGGCGTCACGGCGGTCGTCGACTGCGGCGTCGCCCCGGGCATGGACAACCTGATCCTGGGCTACCACGCCGCCCGCATGACGGTCCGGCGCTTCGCCTGCTACGTTGGCGGCTTGCCGTTCCGCCGCGAGTTCCCGTTCGAATACAAGGCGCCGTTCTCGCCGGCCGACGTCATCGAGGAGTACACCCGTCCGGCCCGATACGTCGAGAACGGCCACGTCGTCGTCAGGCCGGCCCTCTCTGACGTCGAGCACCTGGACTTCCCCGAGATCGGCACTCTGGAGGCCTTCAACTCCGACGGCCTGCGCTCGCTGCTGACGACCATGGCGGTCCCGAACATGATCGAAAAGACCCTCCGCTACCCGGGCCACGTCGAGCACATCCGGGCCCTGCGTGACAGCGGCTTCTTCGGCACCGGGGAGATCGATGTCCGGGGCTCGAAGGTCCGGCCGCTTGACGTCACCTCGGCGATCCTGTTCAAGCATTGGCATCTTCACGAGGATGACGACGAGTTCACGATCATGCGCATCATCGTCGAGGGCCTGGCCGGCGGCCGGCCCCGGCGCGTTCAATGCGACCTGTTCGACCGCCGCGACCGCAAGACGGGCTTTTCCTCGATGGCCCGGACGACCGGGTTCCCCGCGGCCGCCGCAGCCCGGCTGGCGCTGGCCGGCCGGCTGGGGCGGAAGGGCGTCCTGCCGCCCGAGCTCCTGGGCGCCGACGAAGGCGCCTTCCGGGCGGTCATGGCCGACCTGGCGGCCCGCGGAGTCATCTATCGCACGACCGAGAGCTGATCCCGACAAGGAGTTTCCCGATGAGACCACAGCGTTCGATCTCCCGCCTGATCCTGCTCGCGCTCGCGGTCGGCGCGGCCGGCCTGGCCGCCGAGCCGGCGGCCGCCGCGAAGGCTAAGGCCCCGGCCGGCCTCGACCCGGCGCTCGTGCTGAAAGGACTCGAGGTCCGGGCCATCGGCCCGGCCCGGCAAAGCGGCCGGTTCGTCGATTTCGCCGTCCCGGCCGGGCGGCCGCATACCTTCTACGCGGCCTCGGCCTCGGGCGGCCTGTGGAAGACCGAGAACAACGGCCAGACCTTCGAGCCCCTGTTTGACCGCGAAAAGACTTTTTCCATCGGCGACATCGCCGTGGCCCATTCGAACGCCGACGTCCTCTACCTGGGCTCAGGCGAGGCCAACAACTCCCGCTCGACGTACTGGGGCGACGGGGTCTACAAGTCGGTCGACGCCGGCAAGACCTGGATCAACGCGGGGCTCCGGGAGTCGCATCACATCGGGCGCATCGTCGTCCACCCCTCGAACCCGGATATCGTCTACGTGGCCGCCCTGGGACACCTTTATTCCGACAACCCGGAGCGGGGCGTCTACAAGACCGTCGACGGCGGCAAGACCTGGGCCAAGGTCCTGGGCGTGGTCGTGGACGGCCGGGCCGTCGGGGCCGTCGACCTGGTCATGGACCCGGGCGACCCGGAGACGCTCTACGCGGCGACCTATGACCGCTTCCGGCGGCCCTGGACGTGGGGCATCGGCGGCCCGGGCTCCGGCGTCCACAAGACCGCCGATGGCGGCAGGACCTGGACCAGGCTCGGCAACGGCCTGCCCTCCGGCGTCATCGGCCGCATCGGCCTGGCAGTGGCAGCCAAGGATCCCAGGATCGTCTACGCCGAGATCGAGAACGCCAACAAGCCCGGGATGCCGGCCGAGGAGCGCTATCTGGAAGTGCTGGCCGGCCGGTCAAGCGAGGGCATGATCGACGGCGAGATCTACCGCTCCGCCGACGCCGGGGCGACCTGGACCAAGGTCAGCCCGGAGAAGAGGTCCATCGGCGGCAATCCCGGGTATTATTACGGCCAGATCGTCGTCGATCCCAGCGACGCGAACCTCGTCTACATCCTCAGCGTCGGCGTCCTGGCCAGCAAGGACGGCGGCAAGACCTGGATCGCGCCGTTCCGGTTCGGCGGCGACAATCACGCCCTCTGGATCGATCCGGCCGACAGCCGGCACATGCTGCTCGGCTACGACCACGGCCTGGGCGTGACCTGGGACGGCGGGAAGAACTGGTACCATCCCGATTTCCTGCCGCTGGCCCAGTTCTACGCCGTCGATTACGACACGTCATATCCTTATCGCGTCGCCGGGGGGCTGCAGGACAACGGCAACCTCATGGGCCCCAGCACCAGGGTCGGAGGCGGCGGCTACGGCGGCGTGCCTCCCGTCCGGCTCGAGGATTGGTTCGACCTGGGCGGCGGCGACGGCATGTACAACGTCTTCGACCGGGTCACCAACCGGACGATCTACACCGAGTCCCAGTTCGGGCCCCTGGCCCGGATCGACCTGGTGACCGGCGAGGAAAAGGACATCGCCTACCAGCGGCTGAAGCCCGAAACGCGCTGGAACTGGTGCTCGCCGATCCTCGTCTCGGCCCACGACCACGAGACGATCTATCATTGCGGCAACATCGTCGTCATGTCGGCCGACCGGGGCGAGTCCTGGAAGGAGATCAGCCCCGACCTGTCGACGAACGACCGGTCCAAGCTCACTGTCGACGGCCGGGGCGGGGACGGCAACATCCAGTACTGCACCATCACGACGTTTGACGAATCGCCGCTCGTGCCCGGCCTGCTCTGGGCCGGGACCGACGACGGCAACGTCTGGGTCACCCGCGACAACGGCAAGGCCTGGACCAAGCTCAACGACCGGATCCCCGGCCGCCCGGGCTTCTGGGTCAGCCGGGTGGCGGCCTCGCCGTCCGACCCCGGCACGGCCTATGTCTCTTTCACCGGCCTGCGGAACGACGATTTCCGGCCCTTCCTTTATAAGACGACCGACTACGGCGCGACCTGGACGTCCCTGGCCGCGGGCCTGGCCGAGGGCCCGGTCAACGTCGTCCGCGAGGATCCCAGGAACCCCGCCCTCCTTTTCGCCGGAACGGATTTCGGCGTCTACGTCTCGCTCGACGGCGGCCGGGCCTGGTCCAAGATGGGCGCTGACATGCCGACCCAGCCCGTCCACGATCTCAAGATCCAGCCGCGGGAGTCCGACCTGATCATCGCCACCCACGGGCGGGGCGCCTTCATCGCCGACATCAGGCCCCTCGAGGAGCTGACGCCCGACATCCTGTCCGGGGACGCCCGCCTGTTCGCCGTCGGTCCCAAGGTCCGTTGGACCGGCCAGGACCGGCGGGTCTCGGCCAGCTCGAACTTCGCCGGCCCGAGCGAGCGCGCGGGCATGGCCATCTCCTACCTGCTGAAGGCCGAGCCCAAGCAGGGCGTCAAAGTCCAGATCTACGCCGGGGCCATGCTCCTCAACGAGGTCGCCGCGACGTCCAAGATCGGGCTGAACACCGTATATTGGAACATGACCGGGCGGCGCGAGCGCACCCCCGAGGAGAAGAAGGCCGCCGAGGAGGCGGCCCGCCGGGCCCGCGAGGCCGGGTACGGCGCGGCCGCGGGCGATCCGGGCTACGCCTCGTTCCCGGTCCAGCCCGGGGATTACCGGATCGTCCTGACGGTCGACGGGCAGTCCCAGGCGGCGACCGGCACCGTGCTCCCGGACCCGCGCTACTGATAAGTCCGTCAGGATGTCGGGACGGCGGCGCCCCGGGCGAACCCGGCCCAAGGGATCACTTTAGATCGGAGGCGGGCCTTTTATCCGAGGCCCTTATCTGATACGCTATCCGCCGGAGGTGGGTCATGCCTTACAAGGTCCCGGACGTGCTCGACCGCGTCGACCGGTTCCCCCGGGTGGAGATCATCTGCCGCCCGACGCCCGTCCGCAAGCTGGAGCGGCTCTCGGCCCGCCTCGGCGGTCCCGAGATCTTCGTCAAGCGCGAGGACCTGACGGGCCTGGCCTTCGGCGGCAACAAGTCGCGCAAGCTCGAGTTCATCATCAGCGACATGCTGGTCAAGAAGGCCGACGTCGTCATCACCTGGGGCAGCCTCCAGTCCAACTGGTGCATGCAGACCGCGGCCGCCGCCCGGACGTTCGGCATCAGGCCGGTCCTGATGCTGTTCAAGCCGGCCGAGGCCGCGGCCACGGCCGACGGGAACGTCCTGCTTGACGTCCTTCTCGATGCCGATCTTCGCATCCTGGAGGCCGAGAAGGGCAAGTCAGTCAAGTCGGCCCAGGCCATGGACGTCCTCGACGAGGCCGGACGGGAGGTCCGGGCCCAGGGCCACCGGCCGTACCTCGTGCCCGTGGGCGGCTCGCTCGTCCGGGGCGACATGGACAAGCCGCTCGGCGCGATCAGCTATGTCGCCGCCTTCGCCGAGCTCCTCGAACAGACCCGGGCCCTGGACGCGGAGCCGGATTATGTCATCCATGCCACGGGATCCGGCGGAACGCAGGCCGGGCTCGTCGTCGGGGCCCGGGCCATGAGCGCGGGCTGCCGCGTCATCGGCATCAGCGTCTCCGACCCGAAGGGGCCCTTCTCGGACGACGTCCTGGAGATCGGCCGGGCGGCCGACGAAGCGCTGGGCCTGGGCCTGGGGATCATGGCCGAAGATGTCATCGTCTTCGACGAATACCTGGGCGAGGGCTACGGCGTGGTCGACAAGGCGGTGGCCGAGACCATCCGCCTTGTTTTCCAGACCGAGGGCATCGTCCTCGATCCAGTTTACACGGCCAAGGCCATGGTCGGACTGCGGGACCTGATCAAGACCGGATTCTTCAAGCCGAGCGATAAGGTCCTGTTCCTGCACACCGGCGGCACCCCGGCCCTCTTCCCCAACCGGGACAAGCTCTTCAACCTGCTCGTGAAAAAGCCTTAATCCGTCCGGCACAGACGGGCCAGCCCGGATTCGAGCCCCTCGAGGTCCAGCCGATGGACCTCGATGCGGGCCGGATCGAGCAGGTGCGGGGTCTTCAGCCCGCTTCCCGTGAGGATGAGGACTATCCCGCCGTCCCCGGGCCGGACCAGTCCGGCGGCTGCCAGCTTCTTCACCGCCGCCAGCGTCGTCGCCGATTCCGGCTGGCAGAACAGGCCCTCCTCCGCGGCCAGCTCGCGCTGGGCGCCGAGCATCTCCTCGTCGGACACGGCCGTCAGAAGGCCGCCCCGCTCGCGGACGAGGCGCAGCACCGCGTTGCCGCCCGGCGGGGCAGGGTTGGCGATGGCGTGGGCGATGGTCGGTCCCGCCTCGATCCGCTCCCAGCGGGGGAGCCCCCGCTCGAAGGCCCGGGCGAGCGGAGCGCAGCGGGCGGCCTGGACGCCGACGATCTGCGGATAGGCCCTTATGATGCCCTCGCTCTCGAGCTCGGCGAAGCCGCGCATCAGCCCCAGCAGGTGGCCGCCCGAACTGAGGGGGACGACGACCGTGCCGGGGGCGCGCCGGCCGAGCTGCAGGCAGATCTCGAAGGCCGTGAGCTTGTATCCTTCCAGGCGATAGGGATCGATCGAGTTCATGAACGGGATGCCGAGCTTCCGGCCGAGGACCAGGCTGGCTGCGAAGACGGCGCCGTAGTCGCCCTTCACGGCGATCAGGCTGGGGCCGAAGACGCCGGCCCCGAGCAGGCTCGCCGCCGAGGTCCCTTCCTTGAGCAGGACGAATGTCCGCAGCCCGGCCCGGGCGCCGTAGGCCGCCGTCGAGGCGGCCATGTTCCCGGTCGAGACCGTGCCGATCCGTCCCGCGCCAAGCGAGACGGCCTTCTGGACGGCCACCGCCGTGCCCCGGTCCTTGAAGCTCGCGGTCGGGTTCTGGGCCTCGTTCTTGGCGAAAAGACCGGGCAGGCCGAGCCGGGAGCCCAGGCGCCCGAGGGGAACGAGCGGGGTCGAACCCTCGCCCAGGCTCAGGGCCGGGTCGATCCGCTCGAGGGGCAGGAAATCGGCGAACCGTTCCAGGGCCAGGGCCCGGTCCTCGCGGATGCGACGGCCGCCCGGACGGCCGGAGGGGGCCACGAACAGCGGGCCGCCGCAATTCGGGCAGAACGGGGAGAAGGGGTCGCGCGCATCGAGCCCGCCGCAGGCCAGACATTCGAACCGGTCCATGGTCATGCTCCTTCGGATGGACGGCCGGGATTATAATCCGAAACGAGGGCCGTGCCTATGCCTCCCGGAACCGGGCCCGGCCGCGGCGGCGGTTTGCAGCGGCTCGGGATCCGGGGTAGAATCGTCTGGGCATGGACGACGAGAGGATCATGAAGGCCGCCCTGGCCGAGGCGGCCAAAGCGGCCGGCAGGGGAGAGGTTCCCGTCGGGGCCGTCGTGGCCCGCGACGGCCGGATCCTCGCCCGCGGCTCGAACCGGCCGGTCGGCGCCCTGGACCCCACGGCCCACGCCGAGATCGTCGCCCTTCGGCGGGCGGCCAGGCGGGCCGGGAACTATCGCCTGCCCGATTGCGACCTGTTCGTGACCCTCGAGCCCTGCGCCATGTGCCTGGGGGCCGCGGTCCAGGCCCGGGTCCGGCGTCTCGTTTACGGCGCGGCCGACCCCAAGGCCGGAGCGGTCTTGTCCGTCATGACCTTTCCTTTCGAGCGCCTGAACCATCGCCCCGAGGTCGTCGGGGGCGTCCTGGCCCGGGAATCGTCGGACCTCCTCCGGTCGTTCTTCCGCCGCCGCCGCACTAGCCGCCGCTGACCGGCCGCGCCTGCGTCGGGCCGGCCCCCGCCGGTTGACAGCGACCCCCCGGGAGCGCATGATACGGGACGGATGGGGCGAGCGATGAGGACCCACGCCGTCGCGGCCTTCGCTTTATTATCCGCTCTCTGCGCCGGCCCCCACGCCTATCCCGTGCCCGGGCAGTTCCAGCACGCGACAGGGACGGTCAACGTCGAGGTCCCGGTCCGTGTCTTCGACGGCGACCGTTTCGTCGACGGCCTGGGCCTCCAGGACTTCGAGGTCTTCGAGGACGGCCGGCCGCAGAAGGTCGCCGCGCTCTATCTGGTCCGCGGGCCGGACATGGAACAGAAGGGGACCGCGAACCCGCCGGCCGAGCCCGGGCCGCACCGGGGCCGGACGATCGTCCTGCACTTCCAGCTGGCCGAGCCCAATCCCAAGCTCGACGAAGCGGTGGATCACCTCGTGTACCGTGTCCTCGGGCCGGAAGACTCGCTGACCGTCATCACGCCCCGAGGGACGTACGCCTACGATCCGGCGGCGGTCGCCCGCCGGCCGAGGCCGGACATCGCCCGCGAGCTCAAGGGCCGGATCCGCAAGGACGTCGTTGCGGAAAGCTCCGAGCTGCGCCGGCTGGCGGGCGATCTTCGGGACGTCGAGCGGAGCTCCGTCGACGCCGACGAGAAGCTGGCCCGGATGTCCGAGATCCAGCGGCAGATCCGCGACCGGGTCTCGATCACCCCGGGGTCCCTGCGCCGCCTGGCCGGAGCGCTGAAGGCCCTGGAAGGGCAGAAATTCGTCTTCATCTTCTATGAGCGGGAGACCGTCCGCGACGCGTCGTCCGGCGGCTTGGGCGGCGGCGGCTTGCCCGCGGCCGAAGGCCAGCTCGGCGACATGGCGGCCACCGAAGCGCGGCGGACCCCGACGGTCGGGCCCGCGGAGATCGAGCGGGCCTTCTCCGACGCCTCCGTGACCGTCCATTTCATCTATCTCACCCGGCCCGGTCGGAACGCGGCGGGCCTCGGCGTCGAGGATCAGATGGGCGAAGAGCCGGGCGTCAAGTCCGGCACGGCCCGGCCGGGCCCGAACGGCCGGGCTGCGGACATCTCGGCCGGTCTCTTCGCGGCCTTCCGGGAGATGGCCGAGACGAGCGGCGGCGTCGCGGTGTCGTCGGCCAGCGCCATCGCCGGGTTCAAGGCCGCGGCGGCGGCGACCGGGAATTACTATCTCCTGTATTACGCGCCGGACGAATATCGCCCCGACGGCCGCTTCCACGCCATCGAGGTCCGGGTCAAGCTCCCGGGCTGCCGCGTCACGCATCGGGCCGGCTACTTCGCCGATCGGGGGCCCGCCGCCCGCGAGAAGGGAAGCGAGGGCTAGGCAAGGCGGCCGTTTTCGGCTATAATCCGGTGACTTCTCGTGAGCCCCGAAATATCGCGGAGAGGTGGCCGAGTGGTTGAAGGCGACGGTCTCGAAAACCGTTATCTCGAGCGATTGGGATCGCGGGTTCGAATCCCGCCCTCTCCGCCATTGACATCCTGCCGATGAAGTCGATCCCGCTCGTCGTCACCGGCTTCGGCCACGTCGGCAGGGCCTTCATCTCGCTCCTCCGGGAAAAAGGTGAGGACATAAAGCGCCGCTACGGCTTGGGCTTCGACATCCTGGCCGTGGCCCGGGCCGAAGGCTGTTTCCACAGCGGCGATCCCCTCGACGTCCGCCAGATCTCCCGCGGGGGCGATGCCTGGACGGACGGCAATCCCTGCTGGGCCGAGGGCCTCTCGGTCGTCGACGTCCTCGGAGGTCAGGACCCCGGCGGCGCTCTCGTCGAGTGCACCCTGTCCGACCTCCAGACGGGGGAGCCCGGGCTGGGCTACATCTCGGCCGCCTTCCGGGCGGGCTGGCACGCCGTGGCGGCCAGCAAGGGAGCCCTGGTCATCGGCCTGCCGGAGCTGAAGGCGCTGGCGGCCGAGAACGGGGTCTTCCTCAAGTTCAGCGGGGCCACCGCCGCCGCTCTGCCGACGGTCGACGTCGGGCTCTTCTCCCTGGCCGGGACCAGGATCGAGGGCATCCAGGGGATCCTCAACGGCACTTCGAACTACATCCTGACCCGCATGAGCGAGGGGCTCGAATACGACGAGGCGCTCAGGGAAGCCCAGGACCGCGGCATCGCCGAGCCGGACCCCGCCCACGACGTCGGGGGCTGGGACTCCGCCTGCAAGATCCTGCTGATCACCAACGCCTGCCTGGACGCGGCCTATGTGCTGAAGGACGTCCGGGTGACCGGCATCACCGAGCTGGACGCCGGCTTCGTCCGTTCGGCTGTCCGCGAGGGACGCCCGGTCAAGCTGCTGGCCACAGCCGCGCCGGGCCGCAAGGGCGGCCGCTGGAGCCTCGACGTCCGGCCCTCGCTCATCGAGGCTTCCCATCCGCTGGCCCACGTCAACGGCACAGAGAAGGGCATCACCTTCCTGACCGATTCCATGGGCTCGGTGACCGTGACCGGAGGCCGGTCCAATCCCCGCGGCGCCGCCGCGGCCCTGCTCAAGGACCTCATCAACATCTATCGCCCGCCCTTCTGAGGCGGGATCGCTTATTAAAAGAAAGCCTTTCGGCCCGGCGGGCGCGTTGACCGGAAGCGTCTTTTCTGGTAAGGTGAGCGTCTCCAGAACGTCAGTTTTCCGGAGACGCGGAGAGGTGTCCGAGCGGTTTAAGGAGCACGCTTGGAAAGCGTGTGTGTGCCGTAAGGTGCACCGCGGGTTCGAATCCCGCCCTCTCCGCCACTCGAACGCCCGGGCATAAGGAGCCGAACCATGGACAGCAAGGACCTCATCCAGATCGAAGACCTCTACGGAGCTCACAACTACCATCCCCTCGATGTCGTCGTCAACAAGGCCCAGGGGATCTGGATGTACGACGTCGAGGGACGCAAGTACCTCGACTTCCTGAGCGGCTATTCGGCCGTCAACCAGGGCCACCGGCACCCCCGCATCGTCAAGGCCCTGATCGACCAGGCCCGCAAGCTGACGCTGACCTCGCGGGCCTTCCGCAACGACCAGTGGCCCATGCTGGCCAAAGAGCTCTGCGACATGACGGGCTACAACATGGTCCTGCCCATGAACTCCGGCGCTGAAGCCGTCGAAACGGCCGTCAAGGCGGCCCGCAAATGGGCCTGCCTGAAGAAGGGCCTGGCCCAGGACACGGCCGAGATCATCGCCTGCACCAACAATTTCCATGGCCGCACGGTCACGGTCATCAGCTTCTCGACCGACGAGGATTATCGCCGGGACTTCGGCCCCTTCACCCCCGGCTTCCCGATCGTCCCGTTCGGCGACGCCGAGGCCCTGGAAAGGGCCATCACCCCCAACACGGCCGCCTTCCTCTTCGAGCCCATCCAGGCCGAAGCCGGCATCCTCATGCCGCCCGACGGCTTCCTGAAGCGGGCCGCGGAGATCTGCAAGAACCACAACATCCTGTTCATCGCCGACGAGATCCAGACCGGCCTCGGCCGGACCGGGAAGCTCTTCGCCTGCGACTACGAGGGCGTCCGGCCCGACATGGTCATCATCGGCAAGTCCCTGGGCGGCGGCTGCTATCCCGTCTCGGCCGTCCTGGCCGACCGCGAGATCCTCGGCGTCTTCCAGCCGGGCCAGCACGGCTCGACCTTCGGCGGCAATCCCCTGGCCTGCGCCGTGGCCCGGGAGAGCCTCAGGGTCATCAAGGACGAGAAGCTGGTCGAGAACGCCGCCGAGCGGGGCGCCTACTTCGTGGAAAAGCTCCGCAAGGTCCGCAGTCGCCATATCAAGGAAGTCCGCGGCCGCGGCCTGCTCATCGGCGTCGAGCTCCATCCCGCCGCCGGCGGCGCCCGCCGCTTCTGCGAGGAGCTGATGAAGGAGGGGCTGCTCTGCAAGGAGACGCACGAGAACGTCATTCGCTTCGCCCCGCCCCTGACCATCAGGGATAAGGACCTCAATTGGGCCCTCAAGCGCATCAAGACCGTCTTCAAAAGGCTGGCCTGAGCCGGACAACCCTGACCCGGCGGCTGTCCGCTTTTAGGGACGACGGGCCTGGCCGGCCCCTGGCGTGATGCCGGGAATGCCCGTGGCATGTTCCTTGCATCGAACGGGTCGTGGAGGACGAAGATGAAGAAGACGACCGGTTTCCTGCTCCTGGCGGCATTCCTGGCGGCGGCGGGCGCGGCCTGCATCGTAATTCCGTACGACGAATCCGACCGCCCGGCCGGGCCGAACGAAGGCGCTTATGACAACGATCAGGGCCGCTACAGCGATCTCGACAGCGCCTACTTCTACGACGAGCTGCAGCCCTACGGCGCCTGGGTTTCCTGCCGGCCCTATGGGTACGTCTGGATCCCGGGGGACGTCGGCTACAGCTGGCGTCCCTATACCCGGGGCCACTGGGCCTGGACCGATTACGGCTGGACCTGGGTCTCGATCGAGCGCTGGGGCTGGATCGCCTTCCATTACGGGCGCTGGGGCTGGGACCGGGCCCTGGGCTGGTTCTGGGTCCCCGACATCGTCTGGGGGCCGGCCTGGGTGGCCTGGCGCTGGGGCGACGCCCACATCGGCTGGGCCCCGCTGCCGCCGGGCTCCGACTTCGTCCCGGGGCGGGGCTTCGGCCGGCGCCAGTGGGACATCCCGGGCGACCGCTGGAACTTCGTCCGGGGCCGGGATTTCATGGACCGGACGATCGACCGCCGGGTCCTGCCGCCCGAACGCAACAGGACGATCATCGACATGACCCGTTTCGAGGTCAATATCGACGAGCGTGACCGGCGGGTGTTCGACGAGGGCGTCGACGTCGACCTGGTCCGCCGCCAGACGAACCGGGCCATCGACCGCTACACCCTCAAGGACGCCACCCGTCCGGGTCCGGCCCGCGAGGAGGGCCGGGACCTGGTCGTCTCCAAGCCGGCCGTCAGGCGCAACGATTCGGCCAAGCCGAAGCGGACCATCGACCAGGCCACGGCCGAAAAGGAGCTCGGCCCCGAGGCCTCCAGCCGCATCTACCGGCGGACGCCGCGGCGCGAAGAGGAAGCCCTGCGCGAGGAGCACTTGAACGAACAGCGGCTCCTGAAGGACAGCCAGGAGGCCGAGCTCAGGGCGGTCGAGACAAAGGCCAGGGAAGAGGGGGCCAGGATCCAGAGCCCGGAAGAAAAGAGGAAGGTCGATGATCAGGCTTCGAGCCGCGTCTCGGAGCTGAAGAGGCGCCACGAGCAGGAGAAGGCCGACCTCGAGAAGCGGCAGAAGACCGAGGAGAAGAAGGTCCAGAGGACGCCGGTCCGCCGCAAGACCGCGGCCGAGCCCGAAAAACGCTAGCCCCGAGGCCGGGCCCGGACAGTCGCGGCCAGGGCGGCGGCCAGCACGACCGCCCCGCCGGCCGCCCTTCTCAGGGACGGGCGCTCGTTCAGGAAGACCAGGGCCAGACCGATGCCGTAGACCGGCTCGAGCGAGCTTAGAACGCTCGCCGTCCGGGCCCCGACCCCCTTGATCCCGTCGATGAACAGCGTATGGGCGGCGGCGGTGCAGACGATCCCGAGAACGGCGAGAAGCGCCCAATCGCGGCCGGAGCGGGGGAGGCCCGCGCCGAGGGCGGCGGGCGCGAGACAAAGGCCGGCGAACAGGTCCTGGACCAGGGCGACCACCGGGCTGGGGTGCCGGGAAGCCAGGCTCCGGTCGAGGACGGACAGGACGGAGAAGGTCAGCCCGGCCCCGAGGCCCCAAAGGACGCCTCTGACGACGGCGTCGGAAGGGTCGAAACCGGGCACGATCAGGGCGATGCCGAGAACGCAGAAAAGGGCGTACAGAAGGCTTTCCGGCTCCCAGCGCTCCCGCGTCATCAGGGGCTCGAGGAAGGCCGTGAAGACGGGGAAGCTCGAATAGGCCAGGAGCCCGACGGCCACCGAGGAGACCTGGACTGACTTGAAGAACATCGTCCAGTGGGCGGCCAGGACCAGGCCGCAGGCCGCGAGCAGGAGGAGGTCGCGGCCGGGCCTGATCCGGAGGGATGCGCGCCGGGCGGCCAGGACGGCGGCCAGGGCGGCGCAGGCGAAAACGACCCGGCCGAAGACGATGACGACCGGGGCCAGGGCCAGCCACTTCCCGAACAGGCCGGGGAAGCCGAAGAGGAAGACGGCCAGATGGATCTCGGCGAGACTGCGGCGGCGCGGCGGCACGGCGCCATTATATTCTTTTTTTATTGGAACCAGGTCGGATTTGTGCTAAGATAATTCTTACTTTTTAGGGGAGAACGGCAGGTTTTCCTCTCCCGTCCCCGGACGGCCGAAATCCAATGTCCTACGAGATATTTGCGCGGAAATACCGCCCCTGGAAATTCGAGGAGGTCGTCGGGCAGCAGTCCGTCGTCCGGACCATCCAGAACGCCATCGCCTCGGGCCGCATCGCCCAGGCTTACCTCTTCTCGGGCGTCCGCGGCACGGGCAAGACGACCATGGCCCGCATCCTGGCCAAGGCCCTGAACTGCGCCGACGGGCCGACGCCGCATCCGTGCCCAGACCGGGACCATCCCTGCCAGTTCTGCAAGGCCATCCACGAGGGCAGCGCCATCGACGTCATCGAGATCGACGGCGCCTCGAACCGCAAGGTCGAGGAGATCGAGCCCATCCGGGAGATGGTCAAGTACAAGCCGGCTTTCACCCGGACCAAGGTCCTGATCATCGACGAAGTCCACATGCTCTCCGACACCGCCTTCAACGCCCTGCTGAAGACGCTCGAGGAGCCGCCGCCGAACACCGTCTTCATCTTCGCGACGACGGAGTTCAACAAGGTGCCGGCGACCATCGTTTCGCGCTGCCAGCACTTCGAGTTCCGCAAGATCTCCCACAAGGACATCATCAACCACCTCGTCGAGATCACGAAGAGGGAGGGCATCACCATCACGCCGGCCGGCCTGGCCCTCATCGCCGAGGCCGCCGACGGCAGCATGCGCGACGCCCAGAGCCTGCTCGACCAGGCCGTGGCCTTCAGCGGCGAGAACATCGGCGACGAGGAGCTGAAGACGATCCTGGGGACGATCGGCCAGGACCTGCTCCTGCGGTTCTCGGCGGCCGTCCTCGACGAGAAGCCGGGCCAGGTCTTCGCCCTCGTCGACGGCGTCGTCGCGGCCGGCCTCGACCTGCGCTTCGTCTTCGGCAAGCTCATCGAGCACTTCCGGGCCCTGCTCCTGGTCCGCTCGGTCGAGAGGCCGGAGGACTTCCTGGCCGTCAGCCCGGAGGGCCTGGCCGCGCTGCGGGCCGAGGCGGCCAAGGCCGGCCCCGAGGACCTGCTCCGCTACCTGCTGGCCCTGCAGCAGGCGGAGCCGGGACTGAAATACTCCACGACGCCGCGCATTTATTTCGAGGCGTTCTTCGTCAAGCTCTGCCATTTCCGCAAGATCGTCCCGCTCCGGGAGCTCATCAGGGAGGTCGAGTCCCTGAAGGAGGCCCCGGTCCGGACGCCCGGCCGGCCGGGACAGGCGCCGTCGCCCGCCCCGCGCGCCGCCGGCCCCGCGGCGGCCGCCCCGGGTCCCGTTGCCCCCGCTGCCCCTGCGGCCTCCACGGTCCCGCCGAAGCCGGCCGGGCCGGCCCCGAAGGACGTCTTCACCCGCGTCCTCGAGAAGCTGGCCGTGGACCGGGCCCCCCTGGCAGCCATGCTGGGGCAGTATTCATCGGTCATGATCAGGGACAACGCGATCGAGGTCTCGTTCGCCAGCGGGCGGGGCTTCTTCATCACCAGCATCCAGGACAAGGACATCCGGGCCGTCGAGCGCGCCGCCTCGGACGTGCTGGGACGGGACGTCAAGGTGCGCTTCGCCGAGGAGAGCGCCAGCGGCGGCGGCCCCCTGCGGCCCGGGCGCGAGCTCGAATCGGCCATGAAGGACCCGGGCGTCCAGTTCTTCATGAACACGTTCAAGGCCCAGGTCCTGTCGGCCGACCCGGTCGCCGCTTCGCGCGAGGCGGCGCCGGCCAAGGGCCGCGGACCGACGGAGAAGGACTCATGAAGAACGTCATGGACCTCCAGAAGATGCTCAGGTCGGCCCAGGAGATGCAGGACCGGCTCCAGAAGGAGCTGGCCAGCCTGAGGGTCGAGGGCTCGAGCGGCGGAGGCATGGTCACGGTCGTCCTCGACGGCCACAAGTCGCTGCAATCCCTGCGCATCGACCCCGAGGTCGTGAACCGCGACGAAGTGGAGATGCTCCAGGACCTCGTCGTCGCCGCCTTCAACGACGCCGCGGCGAAGGTCGACGAGGCCCTGGCCCAGAAGCTCGGCGGGCTCGGCGCCGGACTGAAGATCCCGGGGCTCGGCTGATGTTCGAATACGCCCAGCCGCTCCACGACCTCATCGAGGAGCTCCGCCACATCCCCGGGATCGGGGCCAAGACGGCCCAGCGCATCGCCTTCTACTTCCTCGGGCTGCCGGCCGAGGACACCGACCGGCTGGCCGAGGCCATCCGGGAGGCCAAGCGCAAGATCTTCTACTGCAGCCGCTGCAACAACATCACCCATGTCGACCCCTGCCTGATCTGCGCCGACGAGCACCGCGCCGACGACATGCTCTGCATCGTCGAGGAGCCGTTCAACATCTCCTCGATCGAGCGGACGGGGGCCTACAACGGGCGCTACCACGTCCTGCTCGGCGCCCTGTCGCCGCTCAAGGGGCGGGGGCCCGACGAGCTCCGCCTGGGCAAGCTGACCAAGCGCATAGAAGAAGGCGCATTCAGGGAGATCATCGTCGCCACGAACCCGACGGTGGAAGGGGAGGCCACGGCCCTCTACCTCCTCCGCGTGCTCAAGGACTACGGCATCCGCATGACCCGGCTGGCCATGGGGCTGCCGGTCGGCTCGGACCTCGATTTCGCCGACCAGGTGACCATCAAGAAGGCCCTGGAGGGCCGGACCGAGCTCAAGGATTAGCCCGCAACGTCGCCGACGACGTTGGACATAACGAAGGAGTTGGACATGATCAAAAAGAACATGCAGACGATCGACGGGAATACCGCGGCGACCCACGTCGCCTACGCGTATTCCGAGGTGGCGGCCATCTATCCCATCACTCCGTCCTCGACGATGGGCGAGCTGGCCGACGAATGGTCCGCCCGTGACCGCCGGAACATCTGGGGCCAGCGGGTGGACGTCGTCGAGATGCAGTCCGAGGGCGGCGCCTCCGGCGCGGTCCACGGCTCGCTCTCGGCCGGGGCGCTGACGACGACCTTCACGGCGTCGCAGGGCCTGATGCTCATGCTCCCGAACATGCACAAGATCGCCGGCGAGATGCTGCCGACCGTGTTCCTCGTCTCGGCCCGCTCGCTGGCCTGCCAGGCCCTCTCGATCTTCGGGGACCACAGCGACGTCATGGCCGCCCGCAACACGGGCTTCGCCATGACCTGCGCCGGCTCGGTCCAGGAGGCCCAGGACCTGGCCATCGTGGCCCACCTGGCCACCCTGCGGACGCGGATCCCGTTCCTCCACTTCTTCGACGGCTTCCGGACCTCCAACGTCATCGAGAAGATCGACGTCGTCCCTTACGAGACCCTGGCCGAGCTTTTCGAGCCCCAGTACCTCGACCAGTTCCGCAAGCGCTCCCTCAATCCCGAGCGGCCGATGCAGAAGGTCGGCCAGGAGGCCCCGGACGTCTACTTCCAGGGCCGCGAGACCGTCAACAAGTACTACGACGAGTGCCCGGGCCTGGTCCAGCACTACATGGACAAGGTCGCCAAGGCCATCGGCCGCCAGTACCACCTGTTCGATTACTTCGGCGACCCGCAGGCCGAGAACATCATCATCATGATGGGCTCGGGCGCGGAGACCGCCGAGGAGACCATCAACTACCTGAACGCCCGCGGCGCCAAGCTCGGCCTGATCAAGGTCCGCCTCTACCGCCCCTTCGACGTCAAGGCCCTGCGCGCCGCCCTGCCGGCGTCGGTCAAGAGGATCGCCGTCCTCGACCGGACCAAGGAGCCCGGCTCGATCGGCGAGCCGCTCTACCTCGACATCGCCGTGGCCCTGGCGGGCAGCCCGATCAAGGTCATCGGCGGCCGCTACGGCCTGTCCTCCAAGGACTTCACGCCGGCCCAGGTCAAGGCCGTCTATGATCACCTCGCCGGCCGGGCCACGCACGGCTTCACCGTCGGCATCATCGACGACGTCACGCACACGTCGATCCCGGTCGGGCCCGTCCTCGACACCGAGCTGCCCGGAACGGTCCGCTGCAAGTTCTTCGGCTACGGCTCCGACGGCACGGTCGGCGCCAACAAGAATTCGATCAAGATCATCGCCGACAACACGGACATGTACGGCCAGGGCTACTTCCAGTACGACTCGAAGAAGTCCGGCGGCGTCACCATCTCCCACCTCCGTTTCGGCAAGAACCCGATCCAGTCCGAGTATTACCTCAACACCGTCGATTTCATCGCCCTGCACAAGCCGTCCTACATCGGCCGGCTGGACATCCTCGAGGGTATCCGCGAAGGCGGGACCTTCCTCATCAACGCCGACTGGAAGGCCTCCGAGGTCTTCGATCACCTGACCGAAGACATGCAGCGGACGATCATCGACAAGAAGATCAAGGTCTACACGATCGACGCCTACAAGATCGCCGAGGAGCTCGGCCTCGGCCTGCGCATCAACTCGATCATGCAAGCCTGCTTCTTCAAGCTGTCCGGCGTCCTGCCCGAGGAGCAGGCCATCACGCTGATGAAGAAGGCCGTCGAGAAGACCTACGGCCGCAAGGGCAAGGATGTCGTCCAGATGAACTGGAACGCCATCGACCAGGCCGCCTCGTGCCTGGAAGCGGTGCCCGTCCCGGCCAAGATCTCCAAGTCGGCCCCGATGGTCAAGGTCGTCCCGGACGGCGCCGACGCCTACGCCAGGGAGGTCATCGAGCCGGTCCTCCGCTTCAAGGGCGACCTCCTGCCGGTCTCCAAGATGCCCCTCGACGGGGCCACGCCGACGGCCACAGCCCGGCTGGAGAAGCGCGGCATCGCCGTCGAAGTCCCGAAGTGGCTGCCCGAGAACTGCATCCAGTGCAACCAGTGCTCCTTCGTTTGCCCTCACGCCGCCATCCGGGCCAAGCAGATCGCCCCGGCCGACCTCAAGGCCGCGCCCGCCGGCTTCACGGTCATCAAGTCCAACACCAAGAACGACCGCGATCTCCAGTACCGCGTCCAGACCTACGTCGAGGACTGCGTCGGCTGCGCCGTCTGCGCCGAGGTCTGCCCGGCCAAGGTCAAGGCCCTGGCCATGGTCCCGATCGCCGAGCTCCGCGCGGCGGGCGAGACGGAGAAAACGGAGTTCTTCGACGCCCTGCCCGACAACGTCCTCGACGGCGTCAAGACGGACACGCTCAAGGGCAGCCAGTTCCTGCGGCCCCTCTTCGAGTTCAGCGGCGCCTGCGCCGGCTGCGGCGAGACGCCTTACCTCAAGCTGGCCACCCAGCTCCACGGCGACCGCATGATCGTCGGCAACGCCACGGGCTGCTCTTCGATCTACGGCGGCACGTTCCCGACCTGCCCCTACTCCCAGACCACGGAAGGGAAGGGCCCGGCCTGGGCCAACTCCCTCTTCGAGGACAACGCCGAGTACGGTTTCGGCATGCGGCTGGCGGTCGACGCCGACCGGAAGCTGCTGGCCGCCTCGATCGACGCGGTCCTGGCCGCCGGCACGACGCCCCAGCTGACCGACGCGCTGGCCAAGATGAAGGGCCTCTGGTCCTCGACCGGCGACGAAGCCAAGGCGGCGGCCAAGGCCGTCCTGGCCGCCCTGCCGGCCGCGGCCAAGGCCGACGGCGGCAAGAGCCCGGCCCTGGCCAAGATCGTCGAGCTCAAGGATTTCCTGGTCGACAAGAGCGTCTGGGCTATCGGCGGCGACGGCTGGGCCTATGACATCGGCTACGGCGGGCTCGACCACGTCCTGGCCATGAACCGCAACGTCAACGTCCTGGTCCTCGACACCGAGGTCTATTCCAACACGGGCGGCCAGGCGTCCAAGTCGACGCCGCTCGGCTCGGTGGCCAAGTTCGCCGCCTCGGGCAAGAGGACGACCAAGAAGGACCTCGGCCGGATGGCCATGACCTACGGCTACGTCTACGTCGCCTCGGTCGCCATGGGCGCCAACATGAACCAGTGCCTCAAGGCCTTCATCGAGGCCGAGGCCTATCCGGGCCCCTCGCTCATCATCGCCTATTCGCCCTGCATCAACCACGGCATCGACATGAGCAAGTCCCAGGCCGAGCAGAAGCTGGCCGTCGAAACGGGCTACTGGACCCTCTACCGCTTCAACCCCCTCCTGGCCCAGGAGGGCAAGAACCCGTTCCAGCTCGATTCCAAGGAGCCCAAGCTCGAGTACGAGGCCTTCCTCAAGAACGAGGTCCGCTACAAGACGCTCGTCCAGCAGAATCCCGAGATCGCCAAGGAGCTCTTCGGCCGGGCCGCCGAGTTCTCCCGGAAGCGCTACGAGGCCTACAAGAAAATGGCCGAATAGCGGCCGTCGCCACGACTTCCGAGCCCCGGAAGGGCCGGCCCTTCCGGGGCTTTTTTTTGGCTGTTCTCCAGATTCCGGCGAGCACCTCTCTCCGGCTTCGCTCGGGATATGCCTCTGGCTCCACGGCCCCTCCGGGTAGCGGGAAGCGGACTCCTGGCAGCGACCTGAATATCTAAAGAAGCACTTTCTGAAGATATCTCTCAGAAGCATGGCTCCGAGTCGCTCCGCCATGCTTCTGATGGTCGCTCCGAGGACTCCGCTCCCTGCCATACATCCCTGGCCGCCTCGAGAGGTTTCCCGGAAATGGCAGAAGAACCTTTTATCGGGCGGTTCGGTTGACAAGCCGCGGCCGGACGCGATATAAGCGGTGCCGACGATCGAAGAGGAGGCTTGCCGATGATCACAAGGCGGAACGGCGTCGCGGCCGTCATCATCCTGGCCGCGGTCCTGCTCCTGCAGAGCTGCGCCACGCTCAGCGAAATGGCTTCGGCCTTGGCCGACCTCCAGCGCCTGAAGTTCAGGCTCAGCGGGGTCCACGACTTCAAGCTGCTGGGCATCGACCTGAGCGGCAAGTCCAGGATCGGCGACTTCAGCGCCGGGGACGGCGTTAAAGCCCTTCAGGCCTACCAGACGAAGAAGCTCCCGGTCGAGCTCGTCCTCGACGTCCTGGCCGTCAACCCCAACGACGGGACTGGGGGAACGCGCCGATCGACCAGCACCCTGACCGGTCTCGAATGCCGGCTCGTCATCGACGACAAGCCGACGGTGACCGGCAATATCGACCGGCCGATCGAGATCCCGGGGACGGGACAGGAGTCCGTCATCCAGTTGCGGCTGTCGCTTGACCTGCTCGAGTTCTTCGGGGACAGGCGTTATGAGGACCTGCTCGGCCTGGCGCTGGCGATCGGCGGCAAGAACAGGACGGCGGCCCGGCTCTCGCTGGACGCCCGGCCGACGGTTTCGACCCCTGTCGGCCCGATCACATACCCCAGCCGTATCACCATCGTCAGCACCGAGTTCCGCTGAGGCTCAGCGCGCGTCCGGGCCGGCTGGGGAGGCCGGGCCGACGGTGACGCGCAGGGCCCGGGCCGGATCTAGGACGGCCCGGGCGTAGGCATTCAGGTCTTCCCGGGTCACGGCCTGGATGGCCGCGAGCAGGCCCGGGGCGGCCTCCGGGCCGAGGCCGAGGGCGGCGAAGATCCCGAGCAGGCGCAGCCGCGGCGATTTCGCCTCGGTATCGCGAAGGAAGCGGGCCCGGGCCATCATCCGCGCCGCTTCCATCTCCTCGCCGGCGATCCCGTTCTCCCGAAGGCCCGCGAGGGTCAGGTCGAGCGCCTCGACGGCCCGCGCCCTCTTATCCCGGCCTGTCTCGAGACGGGCGATCAGGATGCCGGCGCTCCTTGTCCAGGTCAGCTCGGCATCGACGCTGTAGGCCAGCCGCTCGTCCAGCCTCAGTGGCCACAGCCGGGAGCCGGGGCCGGGCCCGAGAAGCGTTTCGAGCAGGATCCCCCTGGCCATGTCGTCCAGGCCGGACCGGGGCAGGGCATAGGCCCTGCCGACGTAGGTCTCCCTGGCGTCCTTGACCAGGACGATGTCCCGGTCCTCGGGCAGCGCCGGGTCCTGGACGGCAAGCCCGGAGGCCGGGCCGTCCGGGAAGGACCCGAACGAGCCGTCAAGCAGGCGGCGCACCGCCTCGGGATCCAGGTCCGATTGGACGCAGAAGAAGACGTTCGGCTTGACCAGGTAACGTCGGACGAAGGACAGGACCGTCTTGCGATCGATGAGGGCCAGGCTGGCCTTAGTTCCATAGAGGGGCGTGCCGTACCCGCGGTCGCGGAAGAAGCCGCGGAAAACCGCGTTGCGTCCGGCCGTGACGGCGTCGTCCTCCTCCGCCCGGGCGTTGACCTCCAGGAGCTCCTTGGCCCGGCCGACCCGCAGCCCGGTGATCAGGGGATCGAGGACGATCTTCGCCGTCACCCGCAGGGCCGCCTCGAGGTTCTCCGAGAGGCATTCGACCACGATGATCGAGCAATCCTCCAGGCAGACGAAGCTCAGCCGCGTCGCCTGGGCCATGAGGTCCTGGACCTTGCCCTCGTCGGGGATCTCCAGCAGGAGCCGCGTCGACATGGTGGCCAGGCCGTCGAGCCCGGCCGGAACCGCGGCCTTGCCGCCGCCGATGACGAGCCCGACGACGGTCGTCGGCGACGAGGCGTCCTTTTGATAGATGCAGGGGACGCCCGAGGCCAGAAGGAACCTTGCGGGGGCGTTCTTCCACGGGCCGCCGTCATCCGGGAGCGCCGGGCCGGATCCGCCGGCGGCCTGGAGGGCGCAGGCCAGGGCGGCCGGCAGGAGGATGGCGGCGGCCCGAAAGCGCCGGCCCCGCCGGCGCGCGGCGGCCGGGCTCATCTCTTCCCCTCCGGGGCGGGGACGATGGAGACCGCCGCGCAATCGCCCCGTCCCAGGTAGCGGCCGGCGGCCTTGCGCAGATCGCCCGAATCGACCCGCCCGATGCCGTCGAGGTAGCGTCCGGGCTCTTCGCGCGTATTGAGCAGCATGTGCCGGACGAGCGCCCCGGCCAGCTGCAGGCCGGACTCGTCGGCCCGGCCGGCCGCGAAGCGGATCTGGTTCTTGGCCATCTCCAGGTAGTCGAACGCGGCCCGCTCGGCCTCCGGGTCGGCGAAGTCCTTCTTCGAGTAGGACTCGCCGCCCGAGCGCTTGAGGAACGCGACGGCCGCGCGCTCGACGGCCGCCAGGTCCTTCGGATCGGCCTCGATCGTGACGATGGCCGCGCCGCCATACCGCAAGGGCAGGTAGGCCATGGAGACGCTCTGGACGGAATTTCGCACGCCGTGCAGGTAGGCGGCAAGGAACGGATTGACGCCCCGGCCGAGGGCTTCCACGAGGACATTCATGGCGTACTGGTCCGGGTGGTTGTAGTCCGGGGCGGCGTAACCGATGGTCAGGTAGCCTCCCCGGACGTCGCGTCCGAGCCTCCGCGAAGAGCCCTTCTTCAGCGGGCCGGCCATCGGGAACTCCGGCCGGGCGAACCCCGTCCGGGGCAGCGGGCCGAAGACCTCGCGGACCTTCCGCTCTATTTCGGCGCACTCGAAGTCGCCGACGACCGCCAGGGCGCAGTTGTCGGCGACGAAGAACCGCCGGTAGAAGGCGAACAGGTCCTCGACCGTGGCCGCCTCGATGACCTCCGTCCTCCCGTAGACGGACCGGCCGTAGGGATGCCCGGGAAAGAGGGCCTGGAGCACGAGGTCGAGCGACCGGCGCTCCGGGTCGTCCTCCATCTGGCCCAGCTCCTCGAGGATGATGTCCTTTTCGCGGTCGAGCTCCTCCTGGCCGAGTTCCATTCCGAACAGTATCTCCTTCTGGTTGCGCAGGGCGAAGTCGGCCTCCGCGGAAGGCAGCGAGATCTCGAAGACCGACAGGTCCTGGCCCGTGTGGCCGTTGAAGTAGGCCCCGTGACGGCGGATCTCGGCCCCGGTCCCGGCGCCGGCCCGGGCCGAGGCGCCCCGGAACAGGATGGCATGCTCGAGAAGGTGGACCAGGCCGCTCGTCGCCTCCGACTCGTCCTTGGAGCCGACATTGAACCCGGTGACGACATGGAGAAGAGGGATCTCGTGTTTTTCGTAGAGGAAGACCCGCAGGCCGTTGTCGAGGACGAAGGACTTCCCGGGAGCGTCGGCGGCGCGAGAAGCCACGGCCGGACCCAGGCAGGCGAGACAGAAAACCCCTATCCCCCAGGCTTTGAGACGATCCCTGGCCACGACCGGTCCCTCGTGCGAATCCAAGTTCAGTCTAGCACAAGACGGAGCTCTCTCCAATCTGGGCAGGCGCCGCGATCCGGCGGCGGGGGGAGGGGAGGCCGGGCCCGCGCCGGTTTTGCCCCCGGGGTGATGTGTGCTAAAATCAACGGGAAAAGGACATCCGGCCGATGAAACCCGAGCGAAAGGCCCGCATCCTGGTCATCGACGACGAGGAGGGGATCCGCAAGTCCCTGAAGATGATCCTCGAGTACGAGGGCTACGAATTCTACGAGGCGGCGACCGGCGAAGACGGCCTGGAGACGCTCCGGGAGACGGTCGGCATCGACCTGGTGCTGCTCGACATCAAGATGCCGGGCAAGAGCGGCCTTGAGGTCCTGGCCGAGCTGCGGGAGCGGCCCTTCGTCCCCGAGGTCATCATGATCTCCGGCCAGGGCACGATCCAGACGGCCGTCGAGGCGACCAAGCTGGGGGCCTTCGATTTCCTGGAAAAGCCGCTCCACCGCGACCGGGTCCTCATCAGCATCCGCAATGCCCTGATGCAGACGAGCCTCAGCCGGGAGTGCCAGGACCTCAAGAGGAAGGCCGAGAAGCATTACGAGATCGTCGGCAGCCACCCCCTCGTCCAGAGCTTGTGGAAGGAGATCCTCAAGATCGCCCCGACCAACGCGACGGTCCTGGTCCACGGCGAAAGCGGCACGGGCAAGGAGCTCGTGGCCCGCTCCATCCACGCCCACAGCCTCCGGGCCCGGGAGCCGTTCGTCCAGGTCAACTGCGCCGCCATCCCCGAGGAGCTCATCGAATCGGAGCTGTTCGGCCACGAGAAGGGGGCTTTCACAGGGGCGACGGAGAAGAAGACCGGCAAGTTCGAGCAGGCCGACGGCGGCACGATCTTCCTGGACGAGATCGGGGATATGAGCCTGCGGACGCAGTCCAAGGTCCTCCGCGTCCTCGAGGAGGGCGAGGTCCAGAAGGTCGGATCGAGCAGGATCTCCAGGGTCGACGTCCGGGTCATCGCCGCGACCAACAAGGACCTGCGCAGGGAGATCCAGGAGGGCCGGTTCCGCGAAGACCTCTTTTTCCGCCTGAACGTCGTGCCCCTCTACGCGCCGGCCCTGCGCGAGCGGAGGGAGGATATCCCCCTGCTCGTCGATTATTTCTCGCGTACTTTCGCCGAGGAGAACAATTTCAGGCCGCGGAAGTTCTCAGCCGAGGCCCTGGAGGCCATGACGGCCTACCCCTGGAAGGGCAACGTGCGGGAGCTCCGGAACATCGTCGAGCGGCTGATGATCCTGACCGACAAGGACACGATCGGGAAGGCCGATCTGCCTGAGGCCTTCCAGCAGAAAGCCGAGGCGGCGGCCCTGCCGGACGCGGCCGGGGTCAAGACCCTGCGCGAGTTCCGCGACCTGGCCGAACGCGATTTCCTCCTGGCCAAGCTCAAGGCCAACAACTGGAACATCTCCCAGACGGCCCGGGAGATCGACACGCCGCGGTCGAACCTCTACAAAAAACTCGAACAATACGGTATAAAGATAACGGCCGGAGCGGGCGAGACGGTCGCCTCTCCTTCCCGCGAGGGAGAAGAGGAGGAAAGTCCGGACTCCGAAGGGCAGGATGGTCGCTAACGGCGACTCCGGGCGACCGGGGGAAAGTGCCACAGAAAAGACACCGCCCTCCGGGGGCCGCAAGGCTTCCGGGGAGCAAGGGTGAAATGGCGAGGTAAGAGCTCACCGCCCCGGCGGCGACGCCGGGGGCAGGGCAAACCCCATCCGGAGCAAGGCCAAACGAGCCCCACTTTGGGATGGCCCGTCCCAGGGGGCGGGTCGGCCGCTGGAGCCCCGGGGCAACCCGGGGCCTAGACAAATGACCGTCGCCCGCGCGAGCGGGGACAGGATCCGGCTTACGTCCCGCTCCGGCCGTTCTTTTTTTCCGCCGGGCCCCGGGCTTACCCCGACGGGCGGTTTTATGCTATAAACGGGGCATGCCCGCCCAGATCCCTTATTCTGCCATCGGGATCGGGATCGCGGTTATTTTCGGCGTCTGGGCCTTTGTCGTCGCCGAGACGGTCAAAGAAAGGGCCGTCATCGGCGGCGGCGCCATCCTTATCTTCCTCGTCGGAGGGCTCTTCCGTTCCCCGGTCGGCCAGCTCATCGCGCTCATCGGGTGGGTCCTCTACGGGGTCGGCTGTATCATCTACCTTCGGTTCAACGGGATGGAGATCCGCTGATGGGCCGGGAAGCCGCCGGACTGAACGATTCGCGTGCGGAGGAAATGATGAAAGCGGTTAAAACGCTCGGATTGACCTTAGCCTTCGTTCTGGCGTTCGCGCCGATCAGGACGTTCCCCGGCCTTCCTCAGACCGGCGCCGTCACGAACGGGTTCCTGGGGGTCCCCTGGGGCGCGAACCAGGGCGAGGTCACCAAGGCCATGAAGGCGCGGGGCTATCGGAAGCTCCAGGGCGCCGAAACGGGCTCGTTGGTTTTCAAGGGGGCGTTCGCCGGTTATCCCTGTCAGCTGACGTTCCGTTTGCTGGCCAATTCGTTCTACGGTGCCTCGGCCAGCTTCATCGCGCGCTCCGGCCGGCCCGCTGCGCCGCAGCAGGCCTTCCTGAGCATCATCCAGGACCTGACCGATAAGTACGGCCCGCCCAAGAGCCGCAAATCCGGCAAGATCCAGACGAACGACGGAAAAGAGCATCCCCGGGAAAGGGCCGAATGGGAGCTCGTGGACGGCGCCACGTCGGATAGATACGCCGTCTCGGTCGATCTTGAGGTGACCTGGTTCGCCGACGACTCGGGCGACCAATATGTCGTCGATGTCTCCTATCAGGCCGTCGACCTCGGCGAAAGGCTCAAAAAGCAGGAATACTGAGCGGGGCTGCGCGGGCTAGAACAGCCCGCTCAAGCCCTGGCGGATCAGGGCCAGGAGATTGCCCGGCCATAAGCCCAGCTGAACTACCCCGAAAGCGCAAAGGAAGACGACCAGCCACAGGGCCGGCTCATCGCGCCCGGCCTCCAGCTCGGCCTCCGGGTCCTTCATGTACATGGCCACGATGACCCTCAGGTAGTAAGCCACAGAAACGAGACTGGCCAGGACGGCCGCGACGGCCAACAGGATGTGTCCCTTGGCCACCGCCGCGCTGAAGACATAGAACTTGGCCAGGAATCCCGACGTGGGCGGGAAGCCGGCCAGCGAAAGAAGGAAGACGGCCAGGCAGGCCGCCAGGGCGGGATGGCGGCGTCCCAACCCGGCGATGCCGAGAAGCGACAGGGACCCGTTGCCCTCGCCGGCGAGGACGGTCAGCACGGCGAAGGCGCCGGCGTTCATGAACAGGTAGGCGACGAGATAGAAGACAAGGCCCGGCCCGTCGCCGGATACGACGGCGACCAGGAGATAGCCCGAGTGGGCGATGGCCGAATAGGCCAGCAGCCGCTTGACGTTCGTCTGCCGCAGGGCGGCCAGGTTGCCGACGAACATCGTCAGGACGGCGGCCACGCTCACGGCCGGGGCGAAAACAGCCCCGGCCGTTCCGGCCTTGTCCATGGCCGGGCCGAGGGCGCGGAGGAGGACCGCCAGCCCGGCGGCCTTGGGGGCTATGGTCAGGAAGGCCGTGACGGGCGCCGGCGCGCCCTCATAGACGTCCGGCGCCCACATGTGGAAGGGCGCGATGGCGATCTTGAAGAACAGGGCCGCGACGATGAGCCCCAGCCCGGCCGCCGGCAACGGCGCCGCCGCCACCCCGGCCGGGCCGAACGCGAAGCCGGACGAGCCCGTGGCCCCGAAAATGATGGCCAGGCCGAAAACGAAGAAGGCCCCGGCGAAGCTGCCCATGAGGAAATATTTGGCCGCCGCTTCGGACGAGGCCCGGTCATTCCGCCTCAGGCCGGTGAGGGCGTAGGAAGCGACCGAGAGGACCTCGAGGCCGAGAAAGACGACGAGCCAGTCGCCGGACGAGACCATGATCATCAAGCCGGCCGTCGCCAGGAGCAGCAGGCCGCAGAGTTGTCCCAGGTTGAAGTCCTGGCGGGAGGCCGAGCCGACGCTCATGAGGACGACAAAGGCGGCGATCAGGACGAAGACGGCCATGACAAGCAGCGCCAGCGGGTCGAGGACGAGGCGGGCCCCGAAATAAGCGAGCTCGAGGTTCCAGGACCGGACGATGAAAAGCCCTGCCGCGAGTAGGGCCAGGATGGCCGCGGCCGCGGCCAGCTCCCGGCCTTTTCGGCCGAGGAACGCTTCGATAAGCAGGGACGCCAGGGCACCGGCGACCACGGCCAGGAGGGGAGCCAGGGCCAGGAACGACATGCTAGGGCTCCCGTTCCCCGGCCGCCGGCGCCCGGAAAGCGGGCCGGGCCGGATCGCTCGACGTCGGGGCCGCCGCGGCCGGCTTGTCGAGGGAGCGAATGTGCCGCGAGACGGCCGCGTCCATTTTCCTCAGGATCGTGCCGGGGAAGAGGCCCAGGAAGAGCATCAGCGCGACGAGCGGGATCAGGACGGCCCGCTCGCGTCCGTCGAGGTCGATGAGCCTCCGGTCGTCCGGGGCCTTGAGCGGGCCGTGCATGACCCGCCGGTAAAGCCAGAGGAGATAGGAGGCCGACAGGATGACCGTCGTCACGCCCAGCCCGGCCAGTATCTTGTTCCGGCCGAAGATGCCGAAGAAGCAGAGGATCTCGCCGACGAAGCCGCCGAGACCGGGCAGCCCGGCCGACGAGAGCATGGAGACCAGGAACAGGCCGGCCAAGACCGGCATGCGGGCCGCGGCGCCGCCGTAATCGGCGATCGCCCTGGTGCGGGTGCGCTCGTAGAGCATGCCGGCGCAGAGAAAGAGGGCGCCCGTGCTCAGTCCGTGATTGACCATCTGGAACAGGGCGCCTTCGGCGGCCTCGAAGTTAAGGGCGAAGACGGCCAGCATGATCAGGCCCATGTGGCTGACGCTCGAATAGGCCACCAGCGATTTCATGTCTTTCTGGGCCAGGGCCATCAGCCCGCCGTAGACTATGCCGATCACGGCCAGGACCGAAAGCGCCGGGGCGAAGGCGCGGCCGGCCTGGGGGAAGAGCGGCAGGCCCAGCCGGATGAAGCCGTAGGCGCCCATCTTGAGCAGCACGGCGGCGAGCAGGACGGACCCCGCCGTCGGCGCCTCGACGTGAGCGTCCGGGAGCCAGGTGTGGAGCGGGAAGAGCGGGATCTTGACGGCGAAGGCCAGCCCGAAGGCCAGGAAGAGCCAGGTCTGAAGGGCCGGCGCCATGGGCATCGCGGCCAGGTCCGAGATCGCCAGGGAGTAGCTGCCCGTCGCCCGGAAAAAGGCGGCATGGAGGACGAAGATCCCGACGAGCATGAGCAGGCTGCCGAACATGGTGAACAGGACGAACTTCATGGTCGCGTAGACGCGCCGCCGGCCTCCCCAGATGCCGATGAGAAAGTACATCGGGACGAGCATGGCCTCCCAGAAGACATAGAAGAGGAACAGGTTCAGGGAGACGAAGACCCCGATCATGCCGGTCTCGAGGAGCAGCATGAAGGCCGAGAACTCCTTGACCCGGACGTCGACCGCCCGCCAGGAGGACAGGAGGGCCAGGGGTGTCATGAAGGCGGCCAGGAGGACCAGGAACAGGCTGATGCCGTCGACGCCGACATGGTAGTCGAGGCCGCGGCCAAGCCAGGAGGCCCGCTCGACGAACTCGGGCAAGCCGGTCGCGCCGCTGAAACCGTGGAAAAGGCCCAGGGCCAGGACCAGCGTCGCGAGCGACACGGCCAGGGTCAGGCCGCGGACGGTTTTGACCGACGTCCCGCGGATGAACAAGAGCAGGATGGCCCCGGCGAGCGGCAGGAAGGTGATCAGGGAAACGACCGGGAAGTCCGCCGCAAGGCCGCTCATATCAGCAGGACACCCAGGAAGATGACCGCCCCCAGGAGGAAGGCCAGGGCATAGTCGCGGAGAAGGCCGCTCTGGAGCGAATTCAGGCCCTTCCCGGCCAGGTCCGCGGCCGAGGCCGAGCCGCTGAGCGCGCCGTCGATCACGCCGAGGTCGAAGTTCCGGTATGCCCAGCCGGCGCCGCGGACGAGGGGCCGGACAACGACGGCCTCATAGGCCTCGTCGATATAGCAATTGTTGACCAGAAGCCGATAAGCGCCGGGGAACCTGCGGGCCATGGCAGCCGGGATCTCCGGCGATCTCCTGTAGAGATGAAAGGCCAGGGCGATGCCGAGAAGCGCCGAGAGCGTCGCCGCCAAACTGAGCGTGATCTCAGTGGACAAGTACGGCCGGGGGCCGGCCGGGGCCAGGACGCCCTCAAGGAAGCGGCCGAAGAGGTCGGCCCGCCCGCCGGCGAGGACCGGCAGCCCGGCAAAGCCGGCCACGGCCGACAGGACGGCGAGTATGACCAGAGGGACGGTCATCGCCCGGGGCGGCTCGTGGATGGGCCGCGCGGGCGCCGGGTCCGTCCGGGCTTCGCCGTAGAAGGTCAGATAGACGAGCCGGAACATGTAGAAGGCCGTCAGCGCGGCCCCGGCCAGGCCGAGGGCGAAGATGACGTGATGCCCGCCGGCAAAGGCGCTGGTCAGTATCGCGTCCTTGGAGAAGAAACCGGAAAGGAAAGGCACGCCGGAGATGGCCAGGGCCCCGACGAGGAACGCGGGGAAAGTGACCGGCAGGTGCTTGCGCAGGCCGCCCATGCGCCGCATGTCCCGTTCGCCGCCGAGGGCGTGGATGACGCTGCCGGCGGCCAGGAAGAGCAGGCTCTTGAAGAAGGCATGCGTCATCAGGTGGAACATCCCGGCGGTGCAGGCCCCGACGCCGCAGCCGATGAACATGTAGCCGATCTGCGAGATCGTCGAATAGGCCAGGACGCGCTTGATGTCGTTCTGGACCAGGGCCAAGGCGGCCGCGAACACGGCCGTGCCCGCGCCCACCCAGGCGACGGCGGCCGAGGCGGCGGGCGAGGCGGCGAAGAGCCCGTTCAGCCGGCAAACCATATAGACGCCGGCCGTGACCATGGTCGCGGCGTGGATGAGGGCCGAGACCGGGGTCGGGCCCTCCATGGCGTCCGGCAGCCAGACGTAAAGAGGAATCTGGGCCGATTTCCCGGTCGCCCCGGCGAAAAGCAGGAGAGCGGCAAGCGTGGCCAGGCCGGCCGGGAGGAGGCCGTTGCGGGCCGCGCCGTTGATGGCCTCGAACGAGGAACCGCCGACCCGGCTCAGCAGGAACAGGATGCCGACGATGAAGGCCGCGTCGCCGACGCGGTTGACGATGAAGGCCTTCATCCCGGCCCTGGCCGCGGCCGGCCGGTCGAACCAGAAGCCGATAAGCAGGTAGGAGCAGAGGCCGACGCCTTCCCAGCCGACGAACATCAGGACGATGTCGGAGGCCATGACCAGCACCAGCATGAAGAAGGTGAAGAGGTTGAGGAAGGCGAAATAGCGGGCGTAGCCCCGGTCTTCGGCCATATAGGAGGTCGAATAGACATGGATGAGGGAACCGACTCCCGTGACCACGAGGACCATGACCGCGGCCAGCCGGTCGAGGGTGAACGAGAACGAGGCGCTGAACGAGCCGACGGAGATCCAGGGCAGGAGCGTTTTGGCCAGGACGGCCGAGCTGCCGCCGGCCAGACGGGCGAAGGCCGCCGCGGCCAGGATGAACGACGCCAGGACGGCGCCGCAGGCCAGCCCGGCGACCGCCTTCCGGGGGAAGCGGCGGCCGAGCAGCACCAGGGCCAGGGCGCTTGCGCCCGGCACGAGAGGGATGAGCCAGAAGAGCCGGTCCATGCTATCCCTTGAGGTCCTTGAGATCGTCGGTCCGGACGGATCTCCGCTGGCGGAAGACGAGCACGATGACAGCCAGCCCTATGACCGCCTCGGCTGCGGCCACGGTGATGACGAAAAGCACGAGGCCCTGGGCCGCCGGCCGGGCCGGGGCCTTGGCCAGGGCCAGGAAGGCCAGGTTGCCGGCGTTGAGCATGATCTCGACGGCCATGAACTGGGTCAGAAGGTCCTTCTTGACGAAGAAGGCGATGATCCCGAGAACGAAGAGGACGGCCGCCAGGACGACGAAGGCCAGAGGCGGGATCACTCGCCCTCCTTCCGGCCGGCCAGGGCCAGGGCCCCGGCGATTGCCGCCACGACCAGCAGGGCCGTGATCTCGAACGGGTAGAGATAGTCCGTGAAGAGGAGCCGGCCGAGAAGGGCGATATCGCGCCCCGCCGGCGCGGGGCCGGCGGGGCTGCCGGCCGCGGTCAGGGCGCGCTTGCCGGCCAGGACGAGCTCGGCCAGCAGGATCGCGGCCGCGGCGGCCGAAAGGGCCATCCTGGCTTTATTCCGGGAGCGTGGCTCCGGCTGGCGGAGGTTGAACATCATGACCGCGAAAAGGAACAGGACCATGATGGCCCCGGCATAGACCAGGACCTGGGCCGCGGCCGCGTACGGCGCGTCGAGCAGGCCGAAGAGGCCGCCCAGGCTGGAAAAGGCGACGACGAGGAACAGGGCGTTGTGGGCCGGGTTCCTGGACACGATCATGGCCGTGACCGAGCCCAGGCAAAGGGCGGCCAGAAGGGTAAAAACGGCGACGGCCATGGTAATATGCCCCCTATTTAATTTGGCCGGGAGGACAAAGTCAAGCCGCGGGGCGGCGGGGGCGGGGCGAAGGGGCGTCAGACGGCGAACCGAAAATTGATGATATCGCCGTCGCGGACGGGGTAGGCTTTGCCTTCGAGGCGCAGGGTGCCGTCCGTGCGGCAGCCTGCGAGGTCGCCATGGGCGATGAAATGCTCGTAGGAGACGACCTCGGCCCGGATGAAGCCGCGCTCGATATCCGAGTGGATGACCCCCGCGGCGCGGGTGGCGACCGTGCCTTCGCTGATCGTCCAGGCCTTGACCTCGTCGCTGCCGACGGTGAAGAAGGAGATCAGGCCCATCATGCGATAGGCCGTGGCGATCAGGCGGTCCAGGGCCGAGCTGCCGATGCCGAAATCCGAGCGGAAGCCGGCGGCGTCCTGGTCGGGGAGCTGGCTGATCTCGCTCTCGAGGCGGGCCGAGAGGCCGACGGCCGCAGTGCCGGGGCGGGAAGCCCGGCCGGCGAACGGCGCCAGGACCTCGGCCTCGCGGCGGATCTCCTCCTCGTCCAGGTTGACGACGACGATGAGGGGCTTTCCGGTCAGGAAGCGGAAGCCGCGCAGGAGGCCTTCCTCGTCGTCCGTGAGGTCGATCTCGCGAAGGGGCGTCTCGGCCTCTAGGGCGGCTTTGCACTTTTCGAGAGCGGCCAGCTCCCGGACGTCGTGATCGCTCTTCTTCGCGGCCACCTGTTTCCGCAGCCGCTCGATCCGGTTCTCGACGATGGCCAGGTCGCTCAGGAGGAACTCGGTCTCGAGGATGGCCAGGTCGCGCCTGGCGTCGACCGAGTCGAGGGGATGGGCCACGGCCGGATCGCGGAACGAACGGACCACGGCCAGGAGGGCGTCGGCCGTCCTGAGCTTGCCCAGGAACTGCTCGCTGAAGGAAGCCTGCTTCGGATCGCCGGCCTGGATCCCCTGGAGCTCGAGGAACTCGACGGACGCCGCCGTCTTCTTTTTGGGATCGAAGATGGCCGCTAGCTTCTCCAGGCGCGGGTCGGGGACCTTGACCACGGCCACGGGGTCGGCGCCCTTGGCCGCGGCGGATCCAGCGGAGGCGCCCGTCAGGGCGGAGAAGAGCGAGCTCTTGCCCGATCGGGGCAGGCCGACGATGCAGATCTTCACGTTCGTCTTCCTTCGGGGGATATACCGGGCGAAGAAAATAAGAGGATATTATACCGGATCGGGTCCAGGCCTTCAATAACCGTTGACAAGAGCCGCCTTCGTGCTATAATGACGCACGTATCGCGGGGTAGAGCAGCCTGGTAGCTCGTCGGGCTCATAACCCGGAGGTCGCTGGTTCAAATCCAGCCCCCGCTACCATTCCGAAACCGATCTTGTTCCCCATAACGATGAGGCTCTTGCCTCGTCGTCTATCTAGGGACGGGCTTTCGCGACCGGTTGGAGAAGCTCCTGAGGTCCATCACGAAGACCCGCCGGAAGCGCATCCTGACGATCGTCAATTGACCCCCGCGGGCCTCAATCGACCGCGACGCCGTCCCAGCAGTAGGTGCAGAGCCTGCTCTTGGGCAGGCCGATGGCCTCGACCAGGTCCTCGAGCCGCTGGTAGCGGAGCGAGGTCAGGCCGAGCGTCTGCGAGATCCAGCCGGCCATCGCCTCGTATTCCGGCGTGCCCGCCCGGGTGTAGGCGGAGAAGTCCTGGAACTCCGGCCCCTCGAGGGCGGCGATGGCCTTGCGGGCGGCCAGGTCGAGCTCGGAGCGCGACCGGGAGAAGTTGAGGTACTTGCAGCCGTAAGCCAGGGGAGGGCAGGCCGGGCGCATGTGGACCTCGACGGCCCCCGACCCGTAGAGGCGCTGGATGGTGTCCTTCAATTGGGTGCCGCGGACGATCGAATCCTCGCAGAACAGGAGCTTGTGCCCCTGGATGATCTCGCGGATGGGGATGAGCTTCATCCGGGCCACCTGGTCCCGGATGTCCTGGTGCTGGGGCATGAAGCTGCGGGCCCAGGTCGGCGTGTATTTGACGAAGGGCCGCCGGAAGGGGATGCCCGCCTCGGCCGCGTAGCCCAGGCCGTGCCCGATCCCCGAATCGGGGATGCCGGCGACGAGGTCGATCTCGATGTCGTCGTTCCGGGCCAGAAAGGCGCCGCAGCGGTTGCGGACGATCTCGACGTTGATGCCCTCGTAGCTCGACGCGGGATAGCCGTAATAGACCCAGAGGAACGAGCAGACCTGGAGCTTGTCTCGGGCCGGGACGAGGGTCTCGACGCCCTCCGGCGTGATCCTGACGATCTCGCCCGGGCCGAGGTACCGGTCGATCTCGTAGCCCAGGTTGGGGAAAGCGCATGTTTCCATTGACACGGCGAACGAGCCCGGCTTCTTGCCGAGGATGAGGGGCGTCCGGCCGAGCTTGTCCCGGGCGGCCAGGATGGCCCCGTCGGTCAGGATCAGGACGGACGAGGAGCCGCGGACGAACTCCCAGACGGCCCGGATGCCGTCCTCGAAGGTGTCCTCGCGGTTGATCATGGCCGCCACGAGCTCGGTCGGGTTGATCTCGCCGCCGCGCATCTCGGAGAAGTGCAGGCACTTGCCCCGGAAGGCCCGGTCGACGAGATCGTCGATGTTCTTGACTATCCCGACCGTGGCGATGGCGTAGTTCCCGAGGTGCGAGCGGATCAGGAGCGGCTGGTCCTCGTAGTCGCTGATGACCCCGATGCCCCGGCCGCCGCGGAGCTTACCGACCTCGTCGCCGAACTTCGTCCGGAACTGGGCGTTCTCGATGTTGTGGATGTAGCGGACGATGCCGGGGCCGTTGCCCACGGCCAATCCGCCGCGCTTCGTGCCCAGATGGGAATGGTAGTCCGTGCCGTAGTACAGGTCCTGGACGACGTCGCCCTGGCCCGCTACACCGAATAATCCGCCCATGCCGGCCTCCTGTCAGAATACCGGGGCATCATAGCATCCCCGTCCGGGCGATTCAAACGAATTGAGAGCCCCGTTCACGCATTCCTCGCGCGCCGGGCGCCGGCTATGATAGAATCCATAGAGACCATCCAAGGAGGTGGACGATGTTCAAAGCGGCGACCTATATCGAGAGACGCAGGCTCCTGAGGAAGTCGGTCGGCTCGGGCCTGATGATCTTCCTGGCCAACGAGGAAGCCCCGATGAATTACCCGGCCAACACCTACCATTATCGCCAGGACAGCTCGTTCCTTTATTACTTCGGCCTCGCTTCGCCGGGCCTGGCGGCGATCGTCGACGCCGACGAGGGCAGGGACACCATCTACGGCACCGACATCGGCATCGAGGACATCATCTGGGAGGGCCAGCTGCCCAAGATCAAGGACCGGGCCCTCGAGGCCGGCGTCCGGCGGACCAGGCCGCGGGCCGCTTTCGACCAGGACGTGCGTCAGGCCCTGGCCGCCGGCAGGACCGTTCACTACCTGCCGCCGTACCGGCCGGACAACAAGATCGTCCTGAGCGAGCTTCTTGGCATCCCTGTCCCGGAGCTCAAGGCCAGGGCCTCGGCCGCGTTCATCAAGGCCTCGGTCGACCAGCGGATCATCAAGTCCAGGGAGGAGATCCGCGAGATCGAGTCCGCCGTGGCCGTCAGCCGCGAGATGTACCTGGCGGCCATGAAGCTGGCCAAGCCGGGCCGCTACGAATACCAGGTCTCCGGGGCCATGGAGGGGATCGCCCTGGCGTACGGCATGCATCTGGCCTTCCCGCCCATCGTCACCGTCAACGGCCAGATCTTCCATATGCACTCGCACGATAACCTGCTGGCCCGGGGCCGGATGCTGGTCTGCGACTGCGGCGCCGAGGCGCCCAGCGGCTACGCCTCCGACATCACCCGGAGCATCCCGGTCAGCGGCAAGTTCAACGCCCGCCAGAAGTCCGTCTACGAGATCGTCCTGGCCGGGCAGCAATCGGCCATCAGGGCCATCAGGCCGGGAGTCAATTTCCGGGACATCCATCTCCAGACGGCCCGGATCATGACCGACGGGCTGAAGGGCCTCGGGCTGATGAAGGGCGATGCCGCCGAGGCGGTCGCCGCCGGCGCCCACGCCCTCTTCTTCCCGCACGGCCTCGGCCACAACATCGGCCTCGACGTCCACGACATGGAGGACTACGGCGAGAACCACGTCGGCTACGGCGAGAAGATCGAGCGGAGCCAGCAGTTCGGCCTGGCCTACCTGCGCATGGCCCGCGAGCTCAAGCCCGGCCATGTCATGACCGTCGAGCCCGGCCTCTACTTCATCCCCGCCCTGTTCGCCCAGTGGCGCAAGGAGAAGAGGCACCGGGGCTTCATCGTCTACGACGCGGTCGAGAAGTTCCTCGATTTCGGCGGCATCCGCATCGAGGACGACGTCCTGGTCACCGAGAAGGGCCGCAAGGTCCTCGGGCCGGCCATTCCCAAGTCGGCCGGCGACGTCGAAAAGGCCTGCCGGGCTTAAGGACCGCGCCCGTCCAATGGAGCGCTGGTACGTCATCAACACCAGGCCCAAGAAGGAGGGCCAGGTCGAGCGGCTCTTCATCGAGGGCGGCTTCACCATCTACTGTCCGAAGTACGTCCGGGAGAAGCGGGTCGTCCCGTTCTTCCCGGGCTACGCCTTCCTCCGGTTCGAGTTCCCCCGGCAGTACCAGATGGTCAAATACACCCGCGGCGTCAAGCGGGTGGTCGGCAACGACGACGGCCCGGTGCCCATCCCGGGGGAGATCGTCGAGGGCATCAGGGGCCGCGAGCGCGACGGGCTGATCGTCTTCGAGAGGTACGGCGAGGAGCCGGCGGTGGGCGACGAGATAGAGGTCGTCGAGGGCCCGCTCAAGGGGCTCAAGGGGATCTTCCGCAAGGAAGCCGGCGACAGCGAGCGGGTGATGATCCTCCTGAACTACGTCTCCTACCAGGGCATGCTGCTCATCGAGAAGGCCAAGCTGAAGAAGATCTAACGCCTATTTTTGGGCTTTGAGCGCGTCGAGGAAGGGCCGCTTCAGGCTCGACGACGAGAAATAGACAACGCCGTCGGCCTTGAGGGCCCGGCTGATCCGCATCTGCTCGAGCATGCCTTCGGGCGTGTTCTGGTTGTGCGAAGTGCCGATGCCGATGCCCGGGCAGACGAGCGCCTGCCCCCGGCCGTCGCCCACGGCCTCCCGGGTCAGCGCCTCGTAGAGCTTCATGTCGTTCGTGTAGATCATGGGGTTGAGCATGTCCACCAGGCCCTCGCGGCCCCAGGCGGCCCAATCCTGGCCGATCATGACCCGGGCGTTGACGGCGTCGGGGAAGACGGCGGCGCTGATCCTGACCTTCCGGCCCGTGCCGGCCAGGGCGGCCTTGAGCTCGCGGACGAAGACGGTCACTCGGCCTGTGTTCCAGCGCAGCCAGACGTTCCAGGCGGGATTGCCCGTGTCGCGGGCCTTGACCGCGGCCATGTCCACGCCGGTGTCCTCGCGGAACAGCCGCAGCGTCTCGCCGTCGAAGCCGAAGAACGGCTCCGTCGGCTCGCAGGGATAGCGGATGTAGTCGAGGTGGACCCAGCCGACGTCATACTTGCGGACGACCTCGAGCATCAGGCTGATCTCGTAGGCCCGGACGGCGGGCAGGGCGGGATTGACGGCGGCGACCATCTCCCGCCGCGGCGACTCGATCAGCCACTCCGGGTGCTGACGGACCTGGCCCAGGATGGCCGATTCCGGGAAGACGCAGAACCAGGGGTGGACCTCCATGTTGCGCTTTTTGGCCTCGGCCAGGAACGTCCCGAAGAAGTCCCAGTCATAAGCCGGATCGCCAACGCCGATCTCGCTGGCGTAATAGACGCGTCCCGAGGTGTCCTTGACCAGCATGATCAGGGTGTTGATGCCGGCCCTGGCATATTCGTCGAGGGTCGTCCGCATCGCCTCGACGGCCTTGGCCCTGTCGGGGCCGAACAGGCCGGGATGCATCCAGACCCCCCGGACCGGCATGGCCAGCGAAGCGGCGTCCGCGCCGCCGGGGCAAGCCGGGGGTGCGGCCGAGGCGAGCATGATCAGCAGGGCGCCAGCCAGAGAGGCGAACGATCGCGTCTTCATCATCGATCTCCTTTTTCGGCGATACGGACACGGCCAAGGCCGCCGTCCTCCAGATCTTATTTCCGGATGAGGCGGAGGCGAGATCGAGGCGGCGTTCGGACGGCGTTCCATGGCGGACGCCTATTAGATCGTCAACCGGGGAGGGAAGTCAAGACAAGAGGCTGGCTGCGACGCTTCAGTGGCAGGTGCTGCAGGACTTGGACGAACAGCTGTGGCAGCCCGAAGACGAGGCCTTGAGGCGGCTTGAGCCGCCGCCGATCCCGAAGCCGGAGATCATCTTCCGGACCTCGCCGGACCCGCACCCGGGACAGACGGCGTCCTTCTCTTTGCCGACGGCGACGAGGCACTCGAACCTCTTGCCGCACTTCCTGCATTCGAATTCATAAAGGGGCATAGCGATCCTATTTTACACGAGCCCCTCGTCACGGTCCACAGCAACGAGGCTCCCCGGCGGCCTGGCGAACGGCCAGCCGCCGGCCAGGCCGTCACTTGACGAGGGCGATGGCCTCGATCTCCACCTTGACGTCGCGCGGCAGCCGGGCCACCTGGATCGCCGCCCTGGCGGGGTTCGGGGCCTTGAAGAACTCGGCATAGACCGCGTTCATCTTGCCGAAATCGTTCATGTCCTGGAGAAAGACGGTCGTCTTGACGACGTCGTCGAGCGACGAACCGGCCGCGGCCAGGACGGCCGCGACGTTATTGAGGGCCTGCCGGGTCTGCTCCTCGACAGGGCCGTTGTTGAGCTCGCCCGTGGCCGGGTCCAGGGGGATCTGGCCCGAGCAGAAGACGAAGCCGTTGGCGATGATGCCCTGGGAATAGGGGCCGATGGCCTTCGGCGCCTTGTCGGTCTGGACCTGCTTCTTCATGCTGATGCTCCTTGAGAGGCCGGCGAAGGCCCGGTTCGCTAACGCGCCCGCGGCGCCCGCCAAAGCCAGGAATTTCCGTCTGTTCATGCCGACAGGCCGTCAACGGCCGCCGTCAGCAGCTTCCAGAACCTCTCGACCGAGCCGGCGTGGACGTGCTCCTCGGGCGAATGCGGGTTCTTCAGGGTCGGGCCGAACGAGATCATGTCCATGCCCGGGTATTTCTCGCCGATGATGCCGCACTCGAGCCCGGCGTGGACGGCCACGACCTCGGCCTCCTTGCCGAACGTCCCGGCATAGAGCTCCTTCATCTTCTTGAGGAGTGCGGAGTCGAGGTTGGGCATCCAGCCGGGATAGCCGCCGTGGAACTCGGCCCTGGCCCCGGCCAGGGCGCAGACGGACTGGATGACGTCGCGCGCGGCCTCGAGGGCCGAGGCGACCGAGCTGCGGGTGCTGCAAAGGACCTCGAGGGCCGCCTTGCCCGTCTTGACGATGGCCAGGTTGGTCGACGTTTCGGTCAGCCCGGCGATCTCGGGATGCATGGCGATGACGCCGTGCGGCACGGCCATGAGGAAATCGATCAGGGCGCGCTGGCAGTCCCGGGTCAGGGCATAGTCCTTGCCGGCCGCCTCCGTGAGGGCATAAGAAGCGCCGGGCTCGACCGCCTTGTACTCGACCTTGATCTTGTCGAAGGCCTTCTTGAAGGCCGCGGTCATGGCCCGGACCTGGACGGGCGGGCAGGCCAGGATGGCGACCGCTTCGCGGGGGATGGCGTTGTGCTTGCTGCCGCCTTCGATGCTCACCAGCTCGAACTTGGCCGCCGCCTGGCCCTGGGCCAGCACGCGGGCCAGGAGCTTGATGGCGTTGCCCCGGCCCTGGTTGATATCCAGGCCGGAATGGCCGCCCCGGAAGCCGTGGACATGGAGCCTGTAAAGGTTCTTCGAAGCCGTTTTCTTCCGTTCGAGCGGCAGGGCCAGCGTCGAATCCGCGCCGCCGGCGCAGCCGATGGTGAAGGTGCCCTCGTCCTCGCTGTCGAGGTTTAGGAGCATCCGGCCGGCCAGGAAGCCTTTCTGGATCTTGTTGGCGCCGGTCAGGCCCGTCTCCTCGTCGACGGTGAACAGGCATTCGAGGGGGCCATGGACCAGGGTCTTGTCCTCCAGCACGGCCAGGGCCGCGGCCAGCCCGATCCCGTTGTCGGCGCCGAGGGTCGTGCCCTGGGCGTAGACCCATTCGCCCTTGATCTCGGCCTGGATGGGATCCTTGCAGAAATCGTGGGCCTTGTCGGAGTTCTTCTCGCAGACCATGTCGAGGTGGCCCTGGAGGATGACCCCGACGGCGCTTTCGCGGCCTGGCGTCGCGGGCTTGCTGACGAGGACGTTGCCGACCTTGTCGCGCCTGGCGGGCAGGCCGAGCGACGCCGCCACGGACAGGACGTAGTCGCCGATGGCCTTCTCGCTGCCCGAGCAATGCGGGATGGTCAGGATCTTGGCGAAATGCTTCCACAGAAGCCGGGGTTCGAGTTCATTTAGGGATGCGGCCATATCATTCTCCTTGCGGATGGTTTGCCGAAACCGAATGATGCCACAAATTACCGGTGGATTCAAGCCGGCCCGGAGGGTATAATCGGGCCGATGAGAGCCGTCGCGCGCATCGTCCTGGCCTTTTTCCTGACCCTGTCCGCCGCCCCCGCGGCGCCGCCGGCCAAGGTCCGCATCCTGGCCACGGTCTTCCCGCTCAAGGAGTTCGCGGCCGAGGTGGCCGGCGGCCGGGGCCAGGCTTCGCTCCTGCTGCCGCCCGGCGCCGGCGTCCATACCTGGCAGCCGCGGCCCGGCGATATAGCCCGTTTGTCGGAATGCGACCTGCTTCTTTATATCGGCTCCGGTCTCGAGCCCTGGCTGCCCGACCTGCTCAAGGCCTTTCCCAAGGGCCGGATCAGGACCCTGGAGGCGGCCGGCGGACTGGCCGTCCCCGGGGACGAGCCCGGCGGGGAGCCCGGCGATGAGCATGGCGCGGAGCACCGCCACGGCGCCCTCGATCCCCACGTCTGGCTCGATTTCGATCTCGACATCCGCATCGTGGAGCGGATCGCCGGAGAGCTCGCCCGGATCGATCCGGCCGGCGGCCCCGAGTACGCCGCCAACGCCGGACGGCTGGCCGCCCGCCTGCGGCAGCTCGACGCGGACTTCCGCGAGGGCCTGGCCGGCTGCCGCGGCCGGGACCTGGTCCTGGCCGGGCACGCCGCCTTCGGCTATATGGCCCGCCGCTACGGCCTCGTCCAGTCCGCTCTCTACGGGCTCAGCCCGGACGCCCAGCCCAGGCCCCAGGACCTGATGAAGGCCATCGATCACTGCCGGGCCAAGGGCATCCGGACGGTCTTCTTCGAGAATTCCGTGCCGCCGGGCCTGTCTCAGACCCTGGCCCGCGAGATCGGAGGCCGGGTCATCGTCCTCCAGGCAGGCCACAATCTGACCCGTGAACAACAGGAGCGCGGAACCGGCTTTTTCGATCTCATGCGCGAGGACCTGGCCGCGCTCAAGGACGGCCTGGGGTGCCGGTGAGGCCATGAGCCTGGTCGAGCTTCGCGACGTGTCTTTTTCCTATGACGGGGCCCCCGCCCTGATCGACGTCAACCTGACCATCAAGAAGGGGGATTTCCTGGCCGTTATCGGGCCCAACGGCTCCGGCAAGACCACACTGGTCAAGCTCATCCTCGGCCTGCTCCGCCCCTCGAAGGGACGGGTCGAGCTGTTCGGACATCCGCCAGGCGAGTTCACGGCTTGGGACAAGATCGGCTACGTTCCCCAGAAGGCGACCCACGTCGATCCCTACTTCCCGGCTTCGGTGGAGGAGGTCGTCCGCATGGCCCTCCTGGCCGGCGGGCGCCTGAAGCGCCTGGCGGGCCGCGAGGCCCGCGAACGCGTCCGCCGGGCCCTCGACGTCGTCGGCATGGCCGAATTCGCCAAGGCCTCGATCGGCCGGCTTTCGGGCGGCCAGCAGCAGCGGGTCTTCATCGCCCGGGCCCTGGTGACCGGGCCCCGGATCCTCTTCCTCGACGAGCCGACGACCGGCGTCGACGCCGAGACGCAGACGGCCTTCTACGACCTTCTCGACCGGCTGAACCGGACCCAGGGCCTGACCATCGTTCTCGTCACCCACGACATCGGGATCGTCAACAAGCACGTCAACCGGGTGGCCTGCGTCAACCAGAGGCTGGTCTATCACGGGGACCACGAAGGCTTCTGCCGCTCGGACGCGTTCCGCGAGATGATCGGCCGCGGCCATCTCGTCTCCCACGAGCACTGAGACGCCCATGCACGCGCTCCTCGCCTACGGCTTCCTCCAGCGGGCCTTCCTGGCTGGTGTCTTCATCGCCGTCGCTTGCGCCGTGCTGGGCGTTTTCCTCGTCCTGCGGAAGGACGCCATGATCGGCCACGGCCTGTCGCACATCGCCTTCGCCGGGGTGGCCCTGGGCCTGTTCCTGAACATCCTGCCTCTCGCGGCCGCCCTGGCCGTTTCCGTCGGGGCCGCCCTGGCCGTGGTCAAGCTCAAGGGCCGGGCCGGCCTGCACGGGGACACGGCCATCGGCATCTTCAGCAGCCTGGGGATGGCCGTCGGCATCCTGCTCGCCTCGCTGGCCCGGAGCTTCAACGTCGAGCTGATGTCCTACCTGTTCGGGGACGTCCTGGCCATCGCGCCGCTCGAGGTCTGGCTGGCCGTCGGCCTGGCGGCGGCCGTCCTGATCACGGTCCGGCTGAACTACGGCCGGCTCCTGTTCATGACCTTCGACCGGGAATCGGCCCGGGCCGCCGGCATCAGGGTCGGCCGGCTGGACACGCTGCTGATGGTGCTGACCGCGGTGACGGTCGTTCTGGGGATGAAGGTGGCCGGGATCCTGCTGGTGGCCGCGCTCATCGTCATCCCGGCGGCGGCCGGCCTGCAGGTCGCGGCCAGCTTCCGCACGGCCGTGACGGTCTCGGCGGCCGTGGCCGTCATCGGCGTGGCCGGCGGGCTGGGGCTGTCGCTGGCTCTCAACGTCCCGGCCTCGGCGGCCATCGTCATCCTCTGCTTCCTGGCTTTCGTCCTCCTCTTCGCTCTGAAGAAGGGGAGAGGCGCGCCGCCCGCCGCCGGATAGGGCCGGCCGCGGTCAGTCCTTTTTTGGCCCGGCTAGCGCCCTGGACACGATCTCCCTGACGGCCTTCCCTTCCTTGTCGAGGGCCTTCTTGAAGCCGGCGGCCTTCCGCCGCGTCCCATCCGCGAACCGCGGGTCCTTGATCCCCTGGAGGTTGATGAGGACGTTGTAATAAGCCCCGTCGCCGGCGGCTTGAGCGGTCAGGCCCGCGACGCCGGCGTCGCTGATCGAATTCCTGTTCCCCCCGGCCGCGGCCGTCCGGGCCAGCCGGGCCGCCTCGACGGCCTTTTCAAGCACTTCGAGGGGCACGAGCGTGGCTTCCTTGTTGGCCGCTTCGACGGCCCGGTCCTTCTCCTGAGCCTGCTCCGGGGTCGTCTTGGGCAGCCGGAAGGCCTCCATGACCTTGTTGAAGGCCCTGGTGTCCCGGTCGACCGCCTCCAGAAGCGAATCCTTGAGGGCCTGGGCCTTGACCGCCGCCTCGGCCAGGCCGGCGCTGACGTCCTCATAGCCCCTCTTGCCGACCGTCAGGTTGGCGACCATGGCCGACAGGCCCGCGGACAGGGCCCCGCACAGGGCCGCGACGCTCCCTCCGCCCGGGGCCGGGGAATCCATCGACAGCTCGTCGGCGAAGCCGCGCAGGGTCATGCCAACGAGGGCCGGGCCCGGTTCGCCGACCTGGAATTCGATGATCTTCTTCTCCGGCTCGAAGGGCACGACGTCGCTCAGGCCGAGCGACCGGACGGCCATGCGGACGAGCTCCGCGTCCGGAACGCCCGGGCTCTTGCCCTGCTTCTCGAAGTAATAGCGGCCGGCCATCAACAGGGCTTCCTTGGGAATGAGCCCGACCAGCTCGCTGCCGGTCACGCGCAGGCCCAGCTTGGCGGCCAGGCGCGAAGCCTCCTCGAAGACGACGTGGATCGGCGTGACCTTGTAGTTGGTGAAGTTGACCGAGACCTGGGCCAGGCCGTAGTCCTCGACGTACCAGCCGACCGACTTGACCTCCTTGAACTTGCCCGGGACCTTGACCGTATTGCCCCTGGCGTCCTTGACGATATTGCCCTCTTTGTCGCGCCTGGCCCGGCCGCTCTCGCGGAGGCTCAGGGCGATCTCGTGGGCCAGCTTGCGGTCGCGGGTGTTGAGGTTGAAGTTGTAGGCGATGAGGAATTCTCGGGCGCCGACGACGGTCGCCCCCGACTTGGGGTTGAAAACGGCCGGGCCGAAGTCCGGGGCCCAGCGCGGGTCCTTGAGCTTCTCGGGCAGGCCTTCGTACTCGCCGGCCCGGACCGTGGCCAGGTTCCGCCGTTCGGGCTTGCGGGCCGCCGCCTCGTAGAGATAGACGGGGATGCCCAGCTCGTCGGCGATCCTCCGGCCGACCTCGGCGGCCAGGCGGACGCAGTCCTCCATGGTCACGCCCGAGACGGGCACGAAGGGGCAGACGTCGGTGGCGCCCAGGCGCGGATGCGCACCGGAGTGACCGCGCATGTCGATGACCTCGGCGGCCTTGGCCACGGCCCGGAAGGCGGCCTCGGCGACGGCCTGGGGCGGACCGATGAAGGTCACGACCGTCCTGTTGGTGGAAGCGCCCGGGTCGACGTCGAGCAGCTTCACTCCGGGCACGGCCTCGATCTCCAGGGTGATGGAACGGATCTTCTCCTGGTCCCGGCCCTCGCTGAAGTTGGGGACGCATTCGACGAGCTTCATCGGACTTCTCCTTTGCGCAGGGTGTGCTTGAACTGGCCGGCGGCGTCGTAGACCTCGATCGCGTCGAGATCGCCGAGGTAGGCTCCTATCCATTCGGGACGGCCGACGATGACCACGACGGGCCTGGCCGCCAGGTACTTGCGGGCGGCGAGCCGCACCAGCTCGGTATCCACGCGCTTGATCTCCTCCGGTCCGCGGTCCCACTGGCCCTGGCCGAGGCCGAGCGCGATATAGCGGGCCAGCCATTCGGCGAAGCCGCCGGGCGACTCGAGCCGCAGGGGCAGGCTCCCGACAAGGTAGGACTTGGCCTCCTCGATCTCGGAGGGGACGGCCGGCCCGGTGGCCAGGTCGCTGATCTCCCCGAGGATCTCGCGGACGGCCGGGCCGAGGGATTCCGGGTGGACCCGGGCCCGGGCCCAATAGACCCCGCAGGACGCGAACACCTCCATTTCGCTGAAGGCATAGGTGGCGTAGCCCTTATCCTCGCGCAGGTTCTGGAACAGGCGGTTCATGGTCGTCCCGCCCAGGACCTGCTTGAGGACGAGGACCGGGTAGAAGTCCGGATTGGAGGAGCCCATGACGATGTTGCCGGCGAAGACCGTGGCGGCGTCGAGGTCCGGATCCTCGACATAGCAGATCCGGTCCCGTGTGTTCTGGGGCGGCGGAGGCGGCGGCATCCATTCCGGCGAGGGGCCGGACCAGGCGCCGAAGTGGCTGCCGATCTTCTGGGCCATGGCCGCGCCCTCGATCGGGCCGGAGACGATGATGGCCGAGTTGCCCGGCCGGTAAAAGCGGTTATAGAAGGCCTCGACGTCGCGGGTGGTGATGAACTTGATCGCCTTCTCGCTGTAGGCCGCCGCGTGGTAGGGATGGTTCTCGAAGAGGACGCTCAGGAGCTGGATCCAGCCCAGGACCTCGGGGTCCTTTTTCCGTCCCTGCATCTCCCAGAAGGCCGAGCGGCGGACCCCGGCCAGCTCGCGCTCGCTGAACGACGCCTCGAGGGTGATCAGGCGGAGGATGTAGACGGCCCGGTCGAGAGATTCTTCCAGCACGGTCATCGTCAGGACGGTATAGTCCATGAACACGGTGGCGGAGAAATCCGCCCCGATGGATTCGATCATGTTCTCGATGTATTCGGACGAGAGCATCTTCGTCCCTTTGCCGATCATGCGGGCCGTCGCGTCCGCCACTCCGGGCCGGCCGGCCGGAGAGTCGACGACGCCCGCGCGGATGACCATCTGGAGGGTGACCAGGTGGGTCTCGGGCCGGCGGGCCGCGGCCACGGTCAGGCCGTTGGCCAGGACGAACGTCTCGACCTGGGGCAGGCGCAGCTCCAGGGGCTGGGCGTCGGGCAGGGGAGGCGTCCGGCGGAAACGCTCCTGGGCGCCGGCCGGGCGGGCCGGCCCCAGCGCGGCCGCGGCCGCGGCAATCAGGACCACGGCGGCCGGGCCGAGCCTGCGGCGGGGGACGGTCGCTGTCCTCATTGCGGCCCGAACTCCAGGACCACGCGGTTCTGCGGGATGAAATACTTGGCGGCGAAGCTGAGCAGGTTCTGGGGGCTGACGCTCAGGACCCGGCCGAGATCCCGCCGGATGGCCTCCTGGTCCTGTCCCGCGAGGAAGGCATCGACGAGGAAGCGGGCCTTGCCCATATTGGTCGAGAGGCGGTCGTAGTAGTCCTGCTTGAGCCGGCGCCTCGCCTTGTTGATGTCGTCCTGGGAGACCGTGTTCGTCTTGAGCTTGTCGATCTCGGAGAGGACGGCCTTCTCGGAGCGCGCGACCAGGATGGCGTTGGTGCAGAAGGCGAAGATCTTCAGGGTCCCGACGCCCGGCCGCTCGTCCAGGCCGCCGGTCAGATAGCGGGCCGTCAGGTCCCGCCGCAGCAGCCGGTTCCGCAGCCGCGACGTTTCGCCGTCGAGCAGGACGTACTCGAGGAGCCGCAGGCACTCCGAGTCGCCCGGCTGCAGGGGGGAGAAGCGGAAGCCCATGTGAAAGCCGGCGTTCCCGCCCGGGATCCGGGCGAAGCGCACGACCGCGTCGTTCAGGCGCTGGAACTGCGAAGGCGGCACGGCAGGGACATCGGGTCCGGACGGGATGGTCTCGAAGTAGCGGGCAACGAGCTCCCGGGCGCGGCCGGGATCGATGTTGCCGACCACGCAGAGCACGGCGTTGTTCGGGACATAATAGGTCCGGTGGAACTCCAGGACGTCGGCCTCGGCGATCCCGGCCAGGTTCGCGTCGACCAGGGGATGCCCGTAGAGGGGGTCGGGGAAGAGGAGCATGTCGAACTGGGAGAAAGTGGCGTAATACGGGTCGGCGGCCGTCCGGGCCTTGTATTCGTCGACCAGCTCCGAGCGCGTCCGCTCGATGGCCGCCGGCGTGATGACCAGGGACTTCATCCGGTCGGATTCGAGCCACAGGGCCAGGGGCAGCTGGTTCGAAGGCAGGGTCTCGTAGAACAGGGCCTTGTCGGGCGTCGTCGTGGCATTGAGCTCCCCCCCGACCTTCTGGACGTAGGTCAGGTGCTGCAAGGGGGGGACGTTCTCCGATCCCTGGAACATCAGGTTCTCCAGGAGGTAGGCCAGGCCCTCCTGGCCCGGCTTCTCGCGCAGGGAGCCCGCCGCGTAGCCGACGGCCACCGTCACCAGCGGAAGACGGGGATCCTCGGCCAGGACGACCCGCAGCCCGTTGCGCAGCCGGTAGGTCTGGAAGGCAAAGGGGAACGGCGCCGCGGCGGCCTCCTGCGCCTCCGCGGACATCGGCCCGGGAAACGCGATCAAGGCGGCCAAGATAAGGGTCTGGGCCGTTTTCCTCATTTCTTTCGATGACGTCCTGGAGCCGGACAAAGCCTAACAATAACACAAAGCCCCGCCGTTGAAAACCCCTCTGGAATGTGCTATTTTGGGCCGGAAACTCAGGGCCGGGCGGCCGGTCCGAAGGGAGAATCCTATGGATTGCGACATCAAGGACCCGGGCCTGGCCGGGAAGGGCAAGCTGAGGATGGAATGGGCCGCGCGGTCCATGCCCGTGGTCGAGGCGATCAAGAGCGCCTTCGCCAAGGAACGGCCTCTCAAGGGCGTCCGCATCGCGGCCTGCCTGCACGTCACTTCGGAGACGGCCAACCTGATGGAGGCCCTCAAGCTCGGCGGGGCCGACGTCCGCCTCTGCGCTTCCAACCCCCTCAGCACCCAGGATGACATCACGGCCACCCTGGTCAAGCATCACAAGATACCGGTCTTCGCCATCAAGGGGGAGGACCCCGCGACCTATTACCGCCACATCCTCCAGGCCCTCGAGCACCGTCCGACCATCACCATGGACGACGGCGCCGACCTGGTCTCGGTGACGCATTCCAAGAGGCAGGACCTCCTGCCCGGCATCCTGGCCGGGACCGAGGAAACGACCACCGGGGTCATCCGGCTGAAGAGCATGGCCAAGAGCGGCGTCCTCCGCTATCCCATCGTCGCTGTCAACGACGCCCAGACGAAACACCTCTTCGACAACCGGTACGGCACCGGCCAGAGCACCCTCGACGGCATCCTCCGGGCCACCAACGTCCTCCTGGCGGGGCTCCGCTTCGTCGTGGCCGGCTACGGCATGTGCGGCCGGGGCGTGGCCCTCCGGGCCCGGGGAGCCGGGGCGCATGTCATCGTCACCGAGATCGACCCCATCCGGGCCATCGAGGCCGTCATGGACGGCTATGAGGTCATGCCCATGGCCGACGCGGCGCCGCTCGGGGACATCTTTCTGACCGTCACCGGCAACAAGGCGGTCGTCCGCAAGGAGCACTTCCGGCTCATGAAGGACGGGGCCATCGTGGCCAACGCCGGGCATTTCAACGTCGAGATCGACATCCCGGCCCTCGAGTCCATGGCCCGCTCTAAGCGGCGGGTGCGCGATTTCGTCGACGAGTACACGCTGGCGGACGGCCGCCGCATCCACCTGCTGGGAGAAGGGCGCCTGATCAACCTGGCCGCGGCCGAGGGACATCCGGCCATGGTCATGGACATGAGCTTCGCCAACCAGGCCCTGAGCGTGCGCTGGCTGCTCGGGCAGGCCGAGAGCCTGCCCAAGTCCGTCTTCCCGGTGCCCGAGGAGATCGACCGGGAGATCGCGGCCATGAAGCTCGCGTCGATGGGCGCCGCGGTCGACAAGCTGACGGCGGCTCAGAAGAAATACCTCGCGGGTTGGCAGGAAGGCACCTGACCCGCGGCCGGGGCCGCGGGCGGACTATTTCTGTTCGCCGATCAGCCTCAGATAGCGGGCGATCGTATCCCGCGTGTCCGGGTCCGTGATCTTCCCCTGGATCTTGAGGAAGACCTCCTTGGACCGGGCGTAGTCCCCGTTCTTGAAGCAGGCCGCGCCCAGGTTGTAATTGAAGAGCAGGTCCTCGGGCACGATCTTGACGGCCGCCTCGTAGGCGGACACGGCGCCGTCGAGGTCGTTCTTCTTCTCCAGGACCTGGCCGCGGATATTATGGGCCATGGCCAGGCGCGGCTTGATCTGGATGGCCTTGTCGGCGTTATCGAGGGCCTCGTCCAGCCGGCCCTGCAGGACATAGAGCCGGGCCAGATTGCAGTAGGGAAGCTCCCGATTCTGATAGGTCAGGTCGGCCAGGGCCCTGCGAAACTCCTCCTCGGCCTTGTCGAGCTGGTTCATCCCCTGGTAGACCGTGCCCAGGTTGTTGTGGGCCTCGGTGAACCTGGGATTGATCTCCAGGCATTTCTGGTAGGCCTTGGCCGATTCGTCCAGGCGCCCGCGCATGGAATGGGCCAGCCCCAGGGCGTTCCAGGCCAGGTAGTAGCGGGTATCGAGGGTCAGGGACTTGACCAGGTACCTGACGGCGTTGTCGATGTCGCTCTGGTTCAGGTAGAACAAGCCGAGGTTGTACTGGTACTTGGGGTCCTTCTCCCGGGCCCGCTGCACCTTGGCCTGCGACGAGGCGCAGAAAGCGAGGCTGGCGCAAATCGTCACGACGGCTATGGCTTTGACTCGCATCCGTCTCCTCCTTGACCTGGTGATCCCCGGCCGTCACTCCGCTTTGAGCGTCCGGCACATCAGCTCTTCCACGGCTTTCTGGGGCGACTTGCCGCGGTAGAGTACCTGGTAGATCTCTTCGGAAATGGGCATCTCCACCCCGAGGGCCCGGGAGATGCGGCGGGCGGCCACGGTCGTGTGGACGCCCTCGGCGACCATGCGCATCCCGGCCAGGATCTCCCGGAGGCTCCGTCCCCGGCCGAGCTCATGGCCGACGCGGTGGTTGCGGCTCAGCTCCCCGGTGCAGGTCAGGACGAGGTCGCCGATCCCGGCCAGGCCGGAGAATGTCTCCCGGCGGGCCCCCAGGGCCAGCCCGAGGTTGGTGATCTCGACCAGGCCCCGGGTGATCAGCGCGGCCCGGGTGTTCAGGCCGAATTTCATCGAGTCGGCGATGCCGGCGGCGATGGCGACGACGTTCTTCAGCGCCCCGGCCACCTCGACACCGGTCACGTCGGTCGAGGTGTAAGCCCGAAGGGCCACGCTGGAGATGAGGTGCTGAACCTCGCGGGCCGCGCCGGGATCGCGCGAGGCGATCACCAGGGCCGTGGGGTGGCCGGCGGCGACCTCCTTGGCGAAGCTCGGGCCGGACAGGACGGCCAGGCGAGGGCGGATCTGAGGCCGGAAGACCTCCTCCATGACCTGGCTCATCCGCATCAGGGTCTTCTTGTCGAAGCCCTTGGTCAGGCTGACCACGACCTGGTCCCGCCGCAGGACCGGGGCGATCCGGGCGTAGACGGCCCGGCAGAACTGCGAGGGAACGGCGATGAAGACGGCGTCGCCGGCCGCCGCCGCCGCGCGGGCGTCGTCGCTGAAGCTCACGGCCTCGGGAAAACGGAAGCCGGGCAGGAAAGCCTTGTTCTCCCGGGTCTCGAGAGCCTCATGGTAGATGTCCTCTTCCCGGATCCACAACGATACCGGCAGGCCGATCGAGCCGAGGTAGCGGGCGAAGGCCGACCCCCAGCTGCCGCCGCCAAGAACGGAAACGTTCATGAGACCTTTTCTCCAAGCTTTCGTTCCGTGCCGTCCAGGATGCGCCCGATGTTCCCGCGGTGGCGGGCGATGACCAGGAGGGCGATGGCCAGGGCGACGGCGGCCGCCGGCCGGGAGCCCCCCGTGGCGAAAACGGTCAGGGGAAAGGCGAGCGAGGCGATGATCGAGCCCAGCGACACGTAGCGCGTCAGGCCGACGATGAGGAAGAACAGGCCCAGGCAGCCCAGGCACGGGGCCCAGGCGATGGCCGCGAAAACGCCGAGGGAAGTGGCGACGCCCTTGCCGCCGCGGAAGCCGATGGAGAACGGAAAGCAGTGGCCGGCGACGGCCGCGAGCCCGCAGAACGCCGCGAAGACGGGGTCGGCGAACCACCTCGAGGCCAGGAAGACCGGCAGGAACCCCTTGGCGACGTCGATCACGGCCACCGGCAGCGCCGTCTTCCAGCCCTTGAGCCGGAACACGTTGGTCGCCCCCGTGCCGCCGCTGCCGTATTTCCGGACGTCCTTCTTCCCGGCCAGCCGGACGAGCAGGTAACCGGTCGGGATGGACCCGGCGAGATACGAAGCGATGATCATCAGGATCCTCATGACAGGATCGCCTCCGCGATGGAGCGGTATTCGGCGCCCTGGGGGCGAAGCAGGCTCTCGAACAGGATGATCTTGCCGACGGTCATGGCGCCGAAGGATTCATCGCGATGCCTGGCCAGCTCGGCCATGGCCTTGTCGATCCGGCCCGGTCCCTTGACCCGGCCGAGCGTCAGGTGGGGCTTGAAAGCCCGGGCCTCGCGCTCGAAGCCCTCGGCCTCGAGCGCCAGCTCGAGATCCTCCTGCAGGGCGGCCAGCTCCGGCCCCGCGGCGCAGCCCGCCCAGAGGACCCGCGGGCTCCTCTCGGTCGGGAAGGCCCCGGTGCCCTCGAGCCGCAGGGAGAAAGGATGATGGCGGGAAGCCGCCGAAGCCAAGGCCTCCCGGACCCGGAGCGCCCGGTCGTCGTCGATCTCGCCCAGGAACTTGAGCGTCAGGTGCATCCCGTTTGCCTCGATCCAGCGGACATCGGCCCGGGCAGCCCGGAGCTCCCCGACGAGGGACTGGAGGCGCTCCTTGATCTCCGGGGCGAGGTCGATGGCGATGAAGGCTCTCACGATATCCACGCGGGCTATTATAAGGCCTTCGGCGGCCGCGGGAGAAGGCTTTTTCTTATCAGGTCGAGCGCCTTCTGAGAGGACTGGAACTTGACCTGCGAGCGGCCGCCGGCGAAGCGGCAGCACTCGACCGCCGCGCCGCGGCCGCGGGCCACGGCGATGTAGACCAGGCCGACGGGCTTGCGGGCCGTGCCGCCGCCGGGGCCGGCCACGCCGGTGACGGCCAGGCCGATATCGGCGCCCGCGGTCCTGCGGATGCCGAGGGCCATGGCCCGGGCCACGGGCGCGCTGACCGCGCCGTGGCGCTCGATGAGGGCGGTCGGCACGCCCAGCCTCTTCGTCTTGGCCCGGTTGGAGTAGGTCACCGCGGACTCGAGGAAATACTCCGAGCTGCCGGGGACCTCGGTCAGCCGGTGCCCGATGAGGCCGCCGGTGCAGGATTCGGCGCAGGCGATGGTCAGGCCCCGCTCCCGAAGGAGCCCCCCGACGACCTCCTCGAGGCCCCGTCCGTCCCGGGAATATATCCAGGGGCCGAGCGCCCGCTCGACGACACTCCCGAGCTCGTCCAACCGCGCTTCGGCCGCGTCCCCGGGACCGGCTCCGGTATACGTCAGGCGGATCGAGAGATCGCCGGGCACGGCCAGGGTGGTCACGGTCACCCCGGACCGCACCATGGCGTAGACCGGCTTCAGCCGCATCTCCATGGCCGATTCGCCCAGGCCCGTCAGCCGGATGACCCGCCGCGCCGACAGGCCGCGCCCGAGTCCCTTCAGACGAGGGAGGACGTCCTTCTCGAACATCGGCAGGATCTCGTGGGGCGGGCCGGGCAGGAGGGCGATCCGGTTCCGCCGGGTCTCGACCCACTGGCCCGGGGCCGTGCCGTTGGGATTGTCCAGGACCTCGGCCCCGGCGATAACGTAGCATTGCTTGAGGTTCGAGGCGGCCATGGGCCAGCCCCGGCGACGGAACCTCTCCCGGATCTTCTCGCGGATCGAGGCCCGGAAAACGAGCCTGCGCCGCAGCACCCTGGCCAGGGTCTCGCGGGTCCGGTCGTCCTCGGTCGGGCCGAGGCCGCCCATGCACAGGACCAGGCCCGCCCGGGCGAGGGCCGTGCGCAGGGCGACCGACAGATCGCGCTCGCCGTCGCCGACGATGGTCTTGAAGGCCACCCCCAAGCCGATGTCATTCAGCCCGGCCGTCAGCCGCAGCGAATTCGTGTCCAGGAAGTCCGGCGTCATGAGCTCCGAGCCGACGGCGATGATCTCGATCTTCATGGATCGACCTCCGGGCCTCAAACGACGAGCAGGACCAGCCGCGCGAGGACCGCCGCGACGAGCCCGGCGCCGACGTCATCGGCCATGATGCCCCAGCCGCCCGGAAGCCGCTCGAGCCGGCGGATGGGCCAGGGCTTGATGATATCAAAAAAGCGGAAGAGGGCGAACGAGACCGCCACGGTGATCCAGCCCGCCGGCAGGAAGGCCAGGGCGACGAGCTGGCCGCAGACCTCGTCGACGACGATGCGTCCGGGGTCGGTCCGGCCGAGCTCGCGGGCGTAGCGCCCGGAGACAGCGACGCCGCCGAAGAAGACGGCGGCGACGGCGAGCGCGTAGAGCGGCGCGGCCAGGCCGCGGAGGAAGAAGCGGTAGAGAAGCGCGGCGGCGGCGCTGGCGACCGTGCCCGGGGCGAAGGGAGCCAGGCCGAGTCCGAAGAACGTGGCCAGGACGCGGCCGATGACCTTCATGGGACGAGCCTCCCTTCGAGATCGTACGTTCCCGCGGAGACGATCTCGACCGGGACGATCGGCGCGGGCGGCTCGGGCCATCCCGCCGGCAGGCTGAAGCGGACGACGCCGTCGACCTCGGGCGCCTGGAAACGGCCGCGCCCGATCCAGCGCCCGGGAGCCTCGGGGTCCGGGCCCTCGACGAGGACGTCGATCGTCCGCCCGACGCGGCCTTCGTTATGGGCCCGGGAGATCCCGGCCTGGAGGGCCATGATCTCGCGCCGGCGCTCCTCTTTCTCCTCGGGGCGGACGGTGTCTGGCCGGCGGCAGGCCGGCGTCCCTTCCTCGGGCGAGTAGGAAAAAACGCCGAGGTGGTCGAAGCGGGCCTGCTCGACGAAGCGCCGCAAAGCGGCGAATTCCTTCCGGCCCTCGCCGGGGAAGCCGACGATGAGGGAGGTCCGGACGGCCGCGCCCGGGAGCCGCGTCCGGATGCGCTCGACCAGAGCGAGGGACCGGGCCCCGTCCGTTCCCCGGCCCATGGCCTTGAGGACCCCCGGATCGGCGTGCTGGAACGGGAGGTCGAAGTAGCGGCAGATCTTCGGGTCGGCCATGACCTCCAGGAGCCCCGGGCTGACGGCGCCTGGATAGCCGTACAGGAAACGGATCCAGGCCAGGCCCTTGACGCGCGCCAGCCGGTCGAGGAGGCCGGCCAGGCCGTCGCGGCGGCCGCGGTCGCGGCCGAACCAGGTCGTGTCGTGCGAGACGAGGTCGATCTCCTTGACGCCCAGGGAGGCCAGGGCCCGGGCCTCGCGGACGACGGAGGCCGGGTCCCTGGAGACGTAGGGCCCCTTGATGAGAGGGATGGCGCAGAACGCGCAGCGATGGGAGCAGCCTTCCGAGACCTTGACATAGGCCCAGGCGCCGGGGCTGGTGACGACCCGGGGCGAAGCGTCGGTATAAAGGAATGTCCCGGCGGCGGGAGGGGACGGGCGCCCTTCCACGATGGCGGCGATATCATCGAACGCCCTGACGCCGGTCCAGGCGTCCACGCCCGGGAACTTGGCGCGCAGCCCGGCTTCGTCGCGCTCCACGTAGCAGCCGGCGGCGACGATCCTTTTGGCCGGATCGTCCCGTTTCAGCCGCAGGACCCGGGCCAGCGTCTCCTCCGCCTCGGCGCGCGCCGGGCCGATGAAGCCGCAGGTGTTGACGATGACGACGTCCGCCCGGTCCGGATGGGCCAGCGGCCGGTAGCCCGCTTTCTTCAGCGCCCCGAGCATCACTTCGCTGTCGACGAGGTTCTTGGCGCAGCCGAGGCTGATGAGGGCGATCGTTTTCCCGGCGCGCCGGACGCCCGGGGCGCCGCGCGTCGGCCGGGTCAAGGATAGATCCTGTAGAGGAGCCGGGGGAAGGGGATCGTTTCGCGGATGTGCTTGACGCCGCAGATCCAGGAGACCATCCGCTCGATGCCCATGCCGAAGCCCGAATGCGGGACGCTGCCGTACTTGCGCAGGTCGAGATACCACTCGTAGGCCTCGCGGGGCAGCTTGTGCTCCTCGAGCCGCTTCTCGAGCAGGACCGGGTCATGGATGCGCTGGCCGCCGCCGATGACCTCGCCGTAGCCCTCGGAGGCCAGGAAGTCGACGCCCAGCACGACGTCGGGGTTCTCCGGAGCGGGCTGCATGTAAAAGGCCTTGATGGCCGTGGGAAAGTGCGTCACGCAGACGGGCGAGGCGTAGAGCTCGGAGATGATGGTCTCTTCGGGCGCGCCGAAATCGCCGCCCCACTCGATGGTCGAGCCCTTTTCCCGCAGGATCGGCACGGCCTCGTCGTAGGTCAGGCGGGGGAAGGGCTTCTTGATGGCCTCGAGGGGCTTGGGGTCCCGCTCCAGGGTCTCGAGCTCGATCCGGCGCCTGGTCAGGACCCGCTCCATGATGAAGATGATCAGGTCCTCGCCGAGGGCCATGATGTCCTGGAGCGTGGCGAAGGCGACCTCGGGCTCGCACATCCAGAACTCGATGAGATGGCGGCGGGTCTTCGATTTCTCGGCCCGGAACGTCGGCCCGAAGCAGTAGACCTTGCCGAAGGCCATGGCCGTGGCCTCGTTGTAGAGCTGGCCGCTCTGGCTGAGGTAGGCCTTCTGGTCGAAGTACTCGGTCTCGAAGAGCGTCGTCGTGCCCTCGCAGGCGCTCGGGGTCAGGATGGGCGTGTCCATCAGGCGGAAGCCGCGGCCGTCGAAGAAGTCGCGGATGGCCTTGATGACCTCGGCCCGGACGCGCAGGATGGCGTGCTGCCGCGAGGAGCGCAGCCAGAGGTGACGGTGCTCCATCAGGAACGGGGTGCTGTGCTCCTTGAGCGTGATCGGGTAGTCCGCGGCGATCTGGACGATCTCGAGCTCGGCCATGGACAGCTCGAAGCCGCCCGGGGCGCGCGTGTCGGCCCGGACCCGGCCGCGGACGATGAGCGAGGATTCCTGGGTCAGGCGGTCGAACTGCTGGAAGAGCAGGGAGTCCTTCTCGGCGCTGAAAGCCGTGGCTTGGATGATGCCCGTGCCGTCGCGGACGAGGAGGAAGCGGACCTTGCCGGAGGAGCGCTTGTTGTAGACCCAGCCGCGGATCTCGACGTCCTGGCCGTCGTGGGCGGAGATATCCTCGATGTAAACCCAATCCATAGTGGGCCCATTATAGGCCAACGGCCGCGGCGGCGCAATCGGGGGACGGGGATGCGGCGGCCCGGTTTGCGTTATAATGGGCGCGGCCATGGCTAAGCCGAAAGAGTTCGCGCCGGTCAAACTCCTCTGCGGCCTCATCTATAAGGAAGGCGACGGGGCCCTTTACTTGGAGGCCAGGCGCCGGCTGGAGCGGGAGTGGGGGAGGGTCGAAAGCGAGAGCCCGGCCTTCCCGTTCGACCTGACGGATTATTACGAGGCCGAGATGGGGCCGGGACTGGTCCGGCGGTTCGCGAGCTTCGCGGACCTGGTCGCGCCCGAAACGCTCCCGGAGCGGAAGGTCACGGCGATCGGGATCGAGGGCTCGCTAGAGCGCGAGAGCGGGGCGGCCGGACGGCCGGTCAATATCGATCCGGGCTATCTGACGGCCTCGGCGCTCGTCATGGCCACGGCCAAGGATTTCGCCCATCGCATCCCCCTCGGCCTCGGGATCTACGCCCACCTCGAATTCCTGTTCACCAGGACCGGGGTCAGGACGCTCGAGTGGACCTATCCGGACCTGCGCCGCGGGCCGGTCCAGGCTTATTTCCGTTCGGTCCGGGAAGCTTACCTGCGGCAGCTGGTCGGGCCGAGGGGCTGAGGCCCGTCCTCAGGCCTCGGGGTGGAAATTGGTGATCGACCGCAGCTTGGCGATGATCTCCGGCAGCTCCCGGAGGACCTCCGCGATGTCCGCCTCGCTGTTCGAGCGGCCGAGGGACATGCGGATGCACGAGCGGGCGATCTCGGGCCGCAGCCCGATGGCCCGGAGCACGTGGGAGACCTCCTCGGATTCCTCGCTGCAGGCCGAGCCGGTCGAAACGTAGATCTCCTTGGTCGCCAGGGCCAGGAGGATGGCCTCGGCCTCGAGCCCGGGGAAGGCGAAATTGAGCGTGCTCTTGACCCGGTTCACGGGGTGGCCGTTGAACCTGGCCTGGGGCATCTTCTCCTCGATGCCCCGCTTCAGGGTCTCAGCCAGCTTCTCGATGCGGGCCCGTTCCTTCCTGCCCTTCTCCTCCATGACCCGGACGGCCTCGCCGAAGCCGATGATGCCGGCCGTGTTCTCGGTGCCCGCGCGCAGGCCCCGCTCCTGGTGCCCGCCGTGGACGAACGAGGCGATCGGCATCCCCCGGCGGACGTAGAGCGCGCCGACGCCCTTGGGGCCGTAGATCTTGTGGGCCGAGACGGTCAGGAGGTCGACGCCGAGCTTGCGCACGTCGACGTCGATCTTGCCGAAGGTCTGGACGGCGTCCGAGTGGACCGGGATGCCGCGCTCATGGGCGATGCGGACGATCTCGGCCACGGGCTCGATGGTGCCGATCTCGTTGTTGGCGTGCATGACCGAGACGAGGGCGGTCTTGGGCGTCAGGGCCGAGCGGAGATGGTCGAGGCTGACCGTGCCCTGCTCGTCGACGGGCACGAAAGTGACCTTGAAGCCGCGCCGCTCCAGGGCCTTGGCCGACTCGATCACGGCCGGATGCTCGATGGCCGAGGTGACGAATTCGTTCCGGCCGGGCGTCGCGTCGAAGACGCCGAAGACGGCGAAGTTGTCCGCCTCGGTCCCCGAGCCGGTGAAGTAGATCTCGCCGCGGTCGGCGCCCAGGGCCGCGGCCACGCGCTCGCGGGCCTCGTTCATGAGCTCCTTGACCCGCCGGCCGATGGGGTACAGGGAGGACGGGTTGCCGAACTGTTCCCGGAGGAACCAGGCCATCTTCTCGGCGACGGCCGGATCGACCGGCGTCGTGGCGTTGTGGTCGAGGTAGATCATAGGGATATTCTAACAGAACGCCCGCATAAAAAAAGAGGCCGCTCCCGCGGGGGAACGGCCTCCTGGAACGATCCCGGGCGAACCTAGGACAGCTTTTCCTTGAGGATGCGGACGGCCTCCAGGCCGGCCCGCAGCTGCCCCTCGGCCGCCGCCGCCCCGAGGTGGGGGATGGGGATGACGTTCGGATGGTCGATGAGCGTGAAGTCCTCGGGCGGCTCCTTGTCGAAGACGTCCAGGGCCGCGGCCCGGACCTTGCCGGCGTTGAGCGCCTCGAACAGGGCCTTCTCGTCGACGACGCCGCCCCGGGCGACGTTGACGACGATGACCCCGGTCTTCATCTTGGCGAACTCGGCCGCGCCCAGGATCGGCTTGGCCTGCTTGGGGACGTGCAGGGTGACGAGGTCAGCGGCGGCCAGGAGGTCGTCGAGCGGGACCTGCTTGACCGGGAGGTCGGTCTTGATCGGGACGACGTCGTAGGCGACGACGGTCATGCCGAAGGCCAGGGCCCGCTTGGCCACCTCGGTCCCGATGCGGCCGAAGCCGATGATGCCCAGGGTCTTGCCGAAGAGCTCCGTGCCCTCGAGCGCCTTCTTCTCCCACTTGTGGGCCTTCATCGACAGGATGGCTTTCCAGTGGTTGCGGACCGCGCCGAGCATGAGCCCGAAGGTGTGCTCGGCCACGGTGATGGACGTGGCGGCGGGCGTGTTGGCCACGAAGATGCCCTTCTCCCTGGCCGCCTCGCGGTCGATGTTGTCCAGGCCGATGCCGGCCCGGACCAGGACCTTGAGGTCCTTGCCCGCCTCGATGACGGGGCGGGTGATCTTGGAGGCGCTCCGCACGACGATGGCGCTGGTGCCGGGCGCGGCCTGGATGAGCTCGGCCTCGCTCATGCCCTTGCGCACGGTGACCTCGAAGCCGGGGTCGGCCTGCAGCTGCGCCAGGGCCGTCTTGTCCATGCCGTCGGCGATGAGTATCTTCTTGGTCATTGCCAGTTCTCCCTCAGCACGGCCTGGGCGGCCTTGATGCCGGCGCCCGCCTCGAACTTGTAGCCGAGGTCCATGAGCGTCATCTCCAGGGCCGACAGGGCCGTCATGATGTCGAAGCCGCCCATGTAGCCGAGATGGGCGATGCGGAAGATCTTGCCCTTGTAGGGCTCCTGGCCGCCGGCGATGTAGGCCATGTATTTGCCCTGCATGGTCTTGACCAGCTTGCCGCCTTCGACGCCCGCCGGGACCTTGCAGCAGGTCAGGACGTTGCCCGGCCTCTGCGGCAGCAACTCCAGGCCGAGGGCCTTGACCCCGGCCCGGGTGGCGTCGGCCAGGATACGGTGATGGGCGAACAGGCCGTCGAGGCCCATCTTCTTGATGATGTCCAGGGCGTGCTTCTGCTGGACGACAAGGGAAACCGCGGGGGTCCAGGGCGTGGTCTTGTCGGCCAGGTTCTTCCTGGCCTTCTTGAGGTCGAAGTAGAACTTGGGCAGCTTCGAGTCGGCGGCCAGGGCCCAGGCCTTCTGGCTGAAGGCGATGAAGGCCAGGCCGGGCGGGATCATGAAGGATTTCTGGGAGCCCGACAGAAAGACGTCGACCTTCCAGTCGTCCATGGGGCAGGGCGTGACGCCGGCGCCGGAGATGCCGTCGACGACCAGCACGGCCGGGGTCTTGGCCACGACCTCGCCGAAGCCCTGGATGTCGTACATGGCGCCGGACGACGTCTCGGACAGCGTGGCGAAGACGGCCTTGCAGTCGGGCATGGCCCTGAGCTCGGCCTCCAGCTTCTCCTTGGGCAGGTCGGTGCCCCACGGATCGAGGATGATCTCCTTGTAAGCGACGCCGTAGGCCTTGCAGATGTTGCCCCAGCGCTCGCCGAACTTCCCGCCGTTGATCGTCAGGACCTTGTCGCCGGGGCTGAGCAGGTTGGCCACGGCGGCCTCCATGGCGCCGGTGCCCGAGGAGGTCAGGATGTAGGCGTCCTCCTTGGTGCCGAAGACGTACTTGATGCCTTCGGTGACCTCCATGAAGAGGGCCGAGAACTCGGGCGTCCGGTGGTGGAAGATGGGCTCGGCCGCGGCCGACAGGGCCCGCTCGGGGACCGGGGTGGGGCCGGGGGAGAGAAGATAGTACTTCTTGATCATGCGCAACTCCTTTGCGAAATCGTTCGAAAAAAAAGCGCTCTAACGGATTATAAGCCTTTAAGCAGTTCGGTCAACAGGGCGGTCCGCTCGATGAGCGAGGGCAGCAGCAGGTGCTCATGCTCGGCGTGGATGCCGTCGCCGTCCGGGCCGAGCCCGTCGAGCGTCGGGACGCCCAGGCCGGCCGCGAACGACGCGTCCGAGCCCCCGCCGGTCTTGCCGCCCTTGAGGGCCAGGCCGAGGCCGCCGGCGATCTCCTGGGCTCGGGCGAAGAGTTTCGCGGAAGCCTTGGTCATCTCCATGGGCGGCGTCGTCCCCTCGACCGAGACCCGCATCTTGGCGCCGCGCAGCGCCGGGGGCGACTCGCGCAGGAGCCCGAGGACCCGGTCGCGGTCAGCGGCCTTCCAGAAGCGGACGTCCAGGACGGCCCAGGCGTTCTCGGCCACGATGTTGGCCTTCTCGCCGCCGCCCGCCAGGCCGACGTTTACGGTCGTCTCGCGGACGCGCAGCCGCTTGAAACGGGCGATCTGGGCGGCCAGCTCCTCGATGGCGTTGACGCCCTTTTCGGGGCTACCGCCGTGGGCCGCCCGGCCGCGGACGTCCAGGCGGATGGCGACGCGTCCCTTGCGTTCGAGCTTCAGCGCGCCGCCGGGGAGGGCCGGCTCGAGGCAGAGCACGAGCGAAGCCCGGCGGGCCAGCTTGCGGATGAGCTCGGTCGAGGCCCGGCTGCCGGTCTCTTCGGCCGAGTTGAAGAAGATCGTGATCTTTTTCTGAGGCTTGATGTTCAGGCCGTGAAGGGCCCGCAGGGCCGAGAGGAGCATCGCCACTCCGGCCTTCATGTCCAGGACGCCCGGCCCGTAGATCCGGTTCCCCTGGACGTAGAAGGGCATCTGGACGATCTTGCCGATGGGCCAGACCGTGTCGAGATGGGCCAGGACGAGGATCTCGTCGTCGGCGTCCTTGAGACGGCCGGGGGCGAATTCGGCCACCAGGAGGTCGCCGATGTCCGCCTGCGGATAGGCCGTGATCCTGCAGCCGACCTTCTTTAACTCACGCGCCGCGAAGGCCGCGCAGGCGTCGACCGCCTTCTTGTCCTGGGTCGGGGATTCGAGGGTCACGAGCTGCTTGAGCGACTGGACGATCTCGCCCTGGCGGGAGCGGAAATAGAGCCGGAAATCCATGGATCCCTCCTCCCGGATCTGGAATTTCCACTTTATCATAGGGCGTCAGGAAAAGCATCCTCTTTATCTTGATTTGGGCCCCTATTTCCCATAGAGTAGACGCGCGGACCGCGTCCGCAGGCCCCGGGATATGTCCAAGCGAACCCTGGCCGTGATCGGCCTTCTCCTCGCGCTGACGGCGCCGCTCGCTCCGGAGGTCTTTTATCCCTGGAAATCGACCTACATCGGGGCCCTCGACGCGGCCGGCTGGCCGGGCCTGGTCATCGCCCCGGCCAAGGACGCCGCCTTCGCCTTCGTCCTCCGGGTCGAGCGGGAAGGGGAATCGGCCGAGGGCGCTGATCTGTTCTATCTCGTCGCCGAGGTCGGCGCCCATTCCCCGGACGGGCTCTACGCCCGGATGCGCTTTGACCTCGGGCTGCCGTTCAAGATGGGCCGGGCCACGCCGGTCCTCATGAAGCCCTCGCCGCGACGGGGGGCCCTGACCATCGAATGGTCCCGCCGGGACGAGCGGACGATTATCGGCCGCATCGTTCCGCCGGAGGACGTCCGGGTCACGATCATCCATTACCTGCCGTGGGAGCTCAAGGGCGAGCTGGCGGCCCTGCCGGACGGGCAGGTCCGCGGCCGGTCCGGCGGGACCGAGGGCCCGGCCTACCGCATGTGGACGAGCCGTCCCAGCGAAGCGGCCGCCGCGCCGGCCGGACGGGTCGCCCGGGCCTACCCCCCCGTCGGAGACCGGACCATCGCCTTCGCCGCCTGCGTCGACGACGGCGACAAGCTCGCGGCCGACCATCTCTATCGCTTCAAGAACGCCGATACCATCGGCGCCCTCATCGACGAGGAAGCCCAGGTCTACGAGAACAAGCGGGTCAAGGCCCGCGGCCTCTACGCCGGCGTCCCCGAGGCGATCACCAACAGCCTGCACTGGACGGTCCTCTACCAGCCGGGATCCCACCGCTTCTATGCGCCGGCCGGGCGAGCCTGGATCTTCCCCCGGCCCGACGGCATCCCGGACGACTGGACCATCTTCTCCGGCAACGCCTTCCTCGCCCCGCTCGAGCTGGCCCTCGAGAGCCAGAAGCTGGCCGTCGACGCCCTCAAGGCCGTCCTGGAAACCCAGTACCCGAACGGCAACGTCCCGAACTGGCGCGGCCGCGCCGGCGGATCGACCGACCGGTCCCAGCCGCCGATCGGGTCCTACGTCGTGCTCAAGCTCTTCGAGCGCCTGGGGGACCTGGAGCTGCTCCGTTACGCCTACCCCTACCTCCAGCGCTGGCACGCCTTCTGGACGGCGCCCAAGCCGGACGGCACGCCGCGGCGCGATGGCAACGCCGACGGCCTGCTCGAGTGGGGTTCGGACCTGGCCCTGATCGGCCGGGCCGTCCCGTCGTGGGAGAAGAACGCCTCCGGGCGGATGCGGGCCGGCTGGGAATCAGGCCAGGATGACCTGCCGAGCTGGGACGAGGCCGCCTTCGACGAGAAGACCGGGACGCTGGCCATGGACTGCGTCGACCTGAACTCGCTCTACGCCCTGGACTCCTGGTGCCTGGGCGAGATCGCCGGCGTGCTCGATCTCGCGGCTGACGTCGAGCGCTACCGCAAGGAGTACGAGCGGACGAAGTCGCTGGTCAACGCCACGCTCTGGAACGAGGCGGCCGGCTTCTACTGCGACCGGCATTGGGACGGCCGTTTCTCCGGCCACATGGCGGCCTCGTCGTTCTACCCGCTGCTGGCCCGCATCCCCGACGAGGCGCGGGCCAAGAGGATGCTCAAGCGCCTGCTCGACCCCAGGCAGTTCTGGGGCGATTTCGTCATCCCCTCGATCTCCCGCGACGATCCGGCCTTCCGGCCCGGCAGCCAGCAATCCTGGCGGGGCGCGATCCGGCCGCTGACCAACTATCTCGTCTACCAGGGGCTGAGGGCCTGCGGCTTCGACGCGGTCGCCTCCGAATTCGCCCGCAAGAGCGCGGCCATGTTCATGACCAGCTGGCGGAGCTTCGGCCTGGCGCCCGAGGACTATGACTCGCTGACGGGGGAGGCCGGCGGTGACCGCTACCAGAGCGGCGGCCCCCTGGCCGGGCTGATCGCGGTCGAAGAGTATCTCGATTTCACGCCGCACGAAGGCTTCCGCTTCGGCCTGCTGCAGCCGGACGGCAAGGGCAGGCTGTCGCGGGTGCTGATCCAGGGCCGGCACTACGAGATCGAGGTCTCGAACTCGGCCACGATCCTGCGCGAGGAAGGGGAGACCATCCTCAGCGCCGACGGCGGCGCGGTCATCCGCCGCTTCCTCTACAGCGAGGCCGAGGTGTCCTTCAACTTCAAGAGCATGAAGCCGCGCGAGGTCCGGCTGCGCCTCCTGAAAAAGGGCAAGTACCAGCTCCTCATCGACGGGCGGGAGGTCGATGTTTTCACGGCCAACGGGCGCAGGTTCGAGGTGCCCGAGGGCGACCACGAGGTCCTCGTCCAGCTGCTCGAGGACCTCGAAAAACGGAACGACGACGGGACGGCCCGATGATCAAGGAGAGAACGATATGGCGCACTTTTCCAGACGGGAATTCCTCAAGACTGGAGCCGGGGCCGGCGCGGCGGCGCTCATCGCCGCGGGACAGCCCCTCGGCGCGGCCGTCCGGGAGCCGGCCGCCGCGACGCCGGGCGGGCCGAGGGCCGTGTCCAGCGGCAACGGCATCCGGGCCACGGCCAGGGCCATGGAGATCCTGCGGGCCGGCGGCGATCCGCTCGATGCCGTCATCGCCGGGGTCAACATCGTCGAGGACGATCCGAACGACATGTCCGTCGGCTACGGCGGCCTGCCCAACGAGGATGGGGTCGTCGAGCTCGACGCTTCGGTCATGTACGGGCCGACCCACTCGGCCGGCGCCGTCGCGGCCCTGCGCAACATCAAGAACCCGTCCAAGGTGGCCCGGCTGGTCATGGAGCGGACGGACCATGTCCTCCTCGTCGGCGAGGGCGCGCTGAAGTTCGCCCGGGCCCACGGCTTCAAAGAGGAGGACCTCCTGACCGAGAAGTCCCGCGAGGCCTGGCTGCTCTGGAAGGAGACCGTGTCGGACCGGGATTTCTGGTTCCCCCCGCAGTCCCGGAAGATGCCCGAGGCGCTGCGCGCGGTCCTGAACACCCACGGCACGATCAACTGCATCGCCGTCGACGCCGCCGGCCGGCTGGCCGGGGTGACGACGACGAGCGGCATGGCCTGGAAGCTGGCCGGGCGGGTCGGCGATTCGCCGATCATCGGCGCCGGCCTGTACGTCGACAACGAGATCGGGGCCGCCGGCTCGACCGGGCGGGGCGAGGCCAACATCCAGACCTGCGCCAGCTTCCGCATCGTCGACGCCATGGGACGGGGGATGTCGCCGGAACAGGCCTGCCTCGAGGCCTGCAAGGCCGTCGCCGCCAAGACCAGGCTGGTGCCCCGGCTCTGCGACGACCAAGGGCGCCCGAAGTTCGGCCTCGATTTCTACGCCCTCAACAAGAAGGGCGAGTTCGGGGCGGCCGGGTTGTTCCAGGGCGGGCGCTACGCCGTCCACGACGGGACCGAGAACAAGCTCCGCGACGTGGCCTATCTCTACAAGAGCCCCGGCGACGGCCGCTAGGGCCGTTCGCGGATGATGATGACCGGATAACCTTCGCCGGCCAGCCGCCGGGCCAGGCTGTCGGCGTCGCCGTCCGCGGCCGGGACCCGGACCCGGAAATAGGCGGCGCGGCCGGTCTCGAACCGGCTGACGGTCACGCCCGGATAGGAGGCCTCGAGGCGCCGCTTGATCGCGTAGGCGGCCTCCTGGACCGAGAAGGCCCCGACCTGCACCCAGACCGCCGCGGGCGCCGAAGCGGGCCCGGGCCCGACCGGGGCCTTGAAGCCGCGCAGGACCTCCAGCCGGACGCGGGCCGTGCCCGGCCCGACCAGGGCCAGGACCCGGGCCGCCGCGTAAGACAGGTCGATGATCCGGCCCGGGACGAAAGGCCCGCGGTCGTTGATGCGGACGACGACGGAGCGGTCGTTTTCCAGGTTCGTGACCATGACGTAGGTCCCGAAGGGCAGGCTGTTGTGGGCCGCGGTCAGGTCGTTCATGTCGAAGACCTCGCGGCTCGAGGTCGGCCGGCCATGGTACTCCGGCCCGTACCACGACGCGAGGCCGGTTTCGACGCCGGGGACCGCGGCGACCCGGGGACGCGCAGCGCAGGCCGCCAGGCCCAGCAAGACGAGGGCCGCCGCGAGCGCGGCCGCCGGTCCGCCGGGCCTCCGCTCAGGCAAGGCCCGCCGCGAGCTTCTTTTTAAGATAGGCGAAAGCCTCCCGGGGCGTCGAGACGATGTGGAAAAGATCCAGGTCCTCGGCGCAGATCGCCCCTTTCTTGACCATGGAGTCGAACTTGATCAGGTCCTGCCAGTAATCCGCGCCGTAGAGGACGAGGGTCATCTCCTTCTTCGAGATCTTGCTCGTCTGGAGCAGGGTGACGATCTCGAAGAACTCGTCCAGGGTGCCGTAGCCGCCGGGGAAGGCGATGACGGCCTTGGCCTTATAGGTCAGCCAGAACTTGCGCATGAAAAAATAGTAAAAGGCGAAGGACAGGTCCGGAGAGACGTAGCGGTTCGAGTCCTGCGGCTGGGGCAGGTTGATGTTCATGCCGATCGTCTTTCCGCCGGCCCGGGCCGCGCCGCGGTTGGCCGCCTCCATGATGCCGGGGCCGGCGCCCGTGCAGACGACGAAGTCCTTGCCCTTCGGCTTCTTGAGACCGATGGCCCACTTGGCCAGGAGGTAGGCCAGCTCCTCGGCCTCCCAGTAATACTTGTTGAAGGCCGAGGCGGCGTTGGTCGGGTCGGCCTTGGCCGATCCGAGGAAGAGGATGGTGCTGTTGATCTTGGCCTTGTCCAGGCGGGTCATGGGGCCGAGGTACTCGCTCAGGATGCGGAGCGTCCTGCCTTCCAGGGATTCCAGGAACTCGTAATCGTGGAACGACTCTTCGCGGTGCTCTGCTTTCTTCATGTTCGACCCGGCCTCCTCCGCCGGGGTTCGAGAGGATTCTAGCAAAATCCTCGGCCTTCGCTCAAGAGCCGGCCGGCTCCCGCGTTCCGGCGTTTTGACTTGGGCCGGGGCGTATGTTATCAATAGGCCCGAAAGGACGTGCTGATGGAAAACCAGATGCCCGGTTTGGCGGCCCTCGAGTACCCCGGCAGGCTGATCATGATCGGCTCTCCCGCCGGGGACGGAAAGGCGGCGGTCCTCTACGCCATCACCGGCCGCTCCCCGTCGAGCCAGGCCCGCAAGCTCGTCGCCCGCGACGGCGGCATCTGGGTCCAGCCGACCGACGAGGCCACGCTCAAGCAGGGCAACGTCGAGCTTCTAGTCTATCCGGCCGTGCTCTTCGGCCGGGCCGGCCTGGCCGTCTCCAACGGCCGGCAGACCGGCGACGTCCGGGACCGCCTTAGCCCGGGGATCTCGCCCGTCGCGGCGCTGGCGGCGGCCCTGGCGGCCTGGGACTTCGAACCCGACGCCCCGATCTTCACGCCGCGGATCAGCGGCTGCCTGGCCGGCGGCGCGGCCGGGTTGAGCGTCCTCCGCCGCGGCCCATCCGGCGAGACCCTGCGGAACTACTTCGAGGTCGGCCTGAAGCCCGGCCAGGGCCGGCTGATCTCCACTTACGAAGGGCCGAACGCCGAGCCGCTGCCGGTCTTCGCCGGGGAGCCCCGCTTCCTCGCGCTCCACGGATCGACGGCGGCCGAGACGGCCGAGGCGGCTTACCGCGGCCTCGGGCCGTCGCCCGCCGGCAAGGATCTCCGCGTCGCCGTCGCCTGCGTCTATGTCCCGCTCGACGACCCCGGCCGGGCCGAGGTCCACATCATCAACCGCCACGAAAGGACGTGATCCGATGAGCAAGCCCGAGCGCACCGTGCGAAGCCAGTACGCGACCAAGGTCCGCGAGGACTTCCCCGACGTTCTCAAGCTGGGCGAGGACACGTTCGTCAAGAAGTTCCCCATGCGCTACGGCGAGAACCCGGGCTACCCGGCGGCCTTCTACCAGGAGGAGGGCGCGTCCGGGCCGAACATGGGGCGGCTCGAGATCCTCCAGGAAGGGACCAAGGGCCTGAGCTACATCAACGTCGGGGACATGGACCTGGGCCAGCGCCTGGCCCGCAAGCTCGCCCAGGTGTTCCCGGGGCGCCAGGCCTGCGTCATCATCAAGCACGAGATGCCTAGCGGCGTCGCCCTTGGCGACGATCCCGTCGGGACCTTCGAGAAGGCCTGGAAGTGCGACGCCCTATCGAACTTCGGCGGGGTCGACGTCTTCAGCTACAAGGTCACGGCCCCGCTGGCCCGGCTGCTCGTCGAGAGCCCCCGGAACGTCGAGGTCGTCTACGCCCCCGACTTCGAGCCCGAGGCCCTCGAGGTGCTGGCCGCGCGCAAGGTCCTCCGGGTGGTCCGCATGGGCGCGCCCCTCGACGCGCCATCCGTCGACAACGGGCTCGAGGTCAAGCGGGTGGCCGGCGGGCTGCTCATCCAGAAGCGCTTCGATTCGAAGATCGTCTCGGCCGGCTCGGTCGACGTCGTTTCCAGCCGGAAGCCCACGCCGGAGGAGGTCCAGGCGGCCCTTTTCACCTGGACGGTGGCCTGCTTCACCCGGTCGAACGCGGTCATCATCGGCACCGCGGACAAGACCCACGGCATCGGCTCAGGCCAGCGCAGCCGGATCGACTCGGCCGAGGACGCCGTCCGGCTGTCACGGCGGGGCTACGGCCCGGAGGGCTGCGTCATGGCCTCCGACGCCTTCATGCCCTTCCCGGACGTCGTCGAGCTGGCCGGGAAGCACGGCATCACGGCCATAATCTACCCCCTGGGCTCGATCAGGGACCAGGAGGTCATCGACAAGGCCAACGAGCTCGGGCTGGCCATGATCATCACCCGGAAGCCGGGCGAGCTCGATTCGGAGCGCTGCTTCCTTCACCGGTGAGGGGAGCCGGCTCCGATGACGCCGCGGGCTCGGATCGAACGGCCGCGGCCGGGTCCATCATGACAAGATCGCGCATCTCGATCGGCTTCTTCCTTCTGGCCCTGGCCCTCTTGGCCCCGGCTTCCGCTCAGGCCCCGGCCACCGTTCCCTCAGGCCGGGCCGACGGCTACCGCGCCCTCGTCGACCGGCTGCGCGAGACCGGCCTGGCCGGGGAGCGGGCCTTCGAGCTGATGACCCGGATCGCCTCGGCCGGCCCCCGGCTGACGGGGTCGGCCGAAGCCGCGGCCGCCGTCGACATCGCCCGGGACCTGATGGTCGAGCTGGGCCTGTCGCGCGTCCACACGGAGCCCGTCGAAGTGGGTCACTGGGTGCGCGGCCCGGCCGCCTCGGCCGCCGTCCCCGCCTCGCCGTCCCGTGCCGCCGTCCCTCTGGCCGTCTGCGCCCTCGGCGGCAGCGTGGCCACGCCGCCGAACGGTCTGGCCGCGCCCGTCGTCGAGGTCGGCTCGCTCGACCAGGTCGACGCGCTCGGGGACGCGGTCAGGGGCAAGATCGTCTTCTATAACCGGGCCATGGATCGCCGCGTCGCCGAGCCCTTCGCCGCCTACGGCGGGGCCGCGGACCAGCGCGTCGGCGGGGCTTCCCGGGCGGCCCGTCAGGGCGCAGTCGCCGTCCTCGTCCGGTCCTTGACCTTCCGGCAGGATCATCATCCCCACACGGGCATGCTGCGCTACGATCCCGGCGCCCCCCGCATCCCGGCGGCGGCGATCGCCACGGCGGACGCCGACCGCCTGAGCCGCCTCGTCCGCGAGGAGAAGGACGTCTCGGTCTCGCTCCGCCTGGACTGCCGGGACCTCGGCCGGGTCCGGTCGGCCAACGTCGTCGGCGAGATCACGGGCTGGGAGAAGCCCGGGGAGATCGTCCTCCTCGGCGGCCACCTCGACAGCTGGGACCTGTCCGTCGGCGCCCACGACGACGCGGCTGGCTGCGCGGCCGCCCTCGAGGCCGTCGCCCTCCTGCGCGGCCTCGGCCTCAAGCCGCGCCGGACCATCCGGGCGGTCCTGTTCATGGACGAGGAGTTCGGAGGGACGGGCGGCCGGGCCTACGCCGCGGCGGCGCTGCGGGCGGGCGAACGGCATATCGTCGCCGCCGAATCGGACCGCGGCGGGTTCGTGCCGGTCGGGCTGGCCGTCGGCGGGCCCGACGGGAAGGCCCGCAACCGGATCCTGCCCTACGCGGCGCTGTTCGCCCCCTTCGGCGTAACCTCGATCGTCCCCGGCGGGGGAGGCGTCGACGTTGGACCGCTGGTCGAGAAGGGGGCGGCCCCGGCCGCCGTGCTGGTCGACGCCCATCCCTATTTCGACGTCCACCATTCGGCGCTCGACGTCGTCGCCGGCGTCAACCCGCGGGAGCTGGAGCTCCAGGCCGTCATCCTGGCCGCGCTGGCCGCCATCCTGGCCGAGGAAGGGGTCTGACCATGGACTTCCTCTTCGCCGTCCACAACCACCAGCCGGTCGGCAACTTCCCCTCGATCTTCCGGACCGCCTTCGCCGAGTGCTACCGCCCGCTGCTCGAAGGCCTGGCCCGCCATCCGGGCTTCCGTTTCGCCCTCCATTGCTCGGGGCCCCTCTGGGAATACATGGAGAAGAACGAGCGGGCCTGCTGGGACCTCGTCCGCGAGCTGGCCGGACGGGGCCAGGTCGAGCTCCTCGGCGGCGGCTTCTACGAACCCGTCCTGTCCATCATCCCCGAGGCCGACCGCCTCGGGCAGATCCGCATGATGAGCGATTTCCTGGCCGAGAACTTCGGCCGCCGGCCGCGCGGCCTGTGGCTGACCGAGCGGGTCTGGGAGCCGGGCCTGCCCTCGACCCTGGCCGACGCCGGCATCGAGTACACCCTGCTCGACGAGGAGCACTTCCATTGCGCCGGCGTCCGCGATCCTGCCGCGACCTACGTCACCGAGGACGAAGGCCGCCGTCTGCGCGTCTTCCCTATCGACAAGACGCTCCGGTATTACATCCCGTTCCATCCGCTGGAGGACCTGGACGCCTGCTTCGGCCGGATCGGCCGGGCCGGCGGCGCGGCCATCCTGGGCGACGACGGCGAGAAGTTCGGCCTCTGGCCGGGGACGCACGCCTGGGTCTACGACCAGGGCTGGCTCGAGCGGTTCCTGTCCTTCATCGAAGCCCGGGGCATCCGGATGACGCATTTCTCGGACTATCTCGACGCCCATCCCCCGGCCGGCCGGGTCTACCTCCCGCCCGCGTCCTACGAGGAGATGATGGAGTGGGTCCTCGAGCCCGACGACCAGGCCGCTTACCGCGCGCTCAGGGACCGGGTCGGGCCGGAGGCCCGCCGCTTCCTCCGCGGCGGCTTCTTCCGCGACTTCTGCCGGAAATATCCGGAGGCCAACGCCCTCCACAAGCGGATGATCATGGTCTCGCGGCAGGTGCACGCCGCGGGCGACCCGGGCGGCAGCCGCCGCGATCTCTACAAGGCCCAGTGCAACGACCCCTACTGGCACGGCGTCTTCGGCGGCCTCTATCTGCCCCACCTCCGCGAATCGGCCTATCATCACCTGCTCGAGGCCGAGCGGGCGACGCCGGACCCGGACGGTTGGCAGGCCGTCGATTACGATTGCGACGGCCGGGACGAGTTCATCTGCCGCGACCGGACCTTCGGCCTGATCGCCAGGCCCGGGGCGGGCGGAGTGCTGGCCGAGATCGATTATCGCCCCTTGTCGCGGAACCTCTCGGACGTCCTGAGCCGGCGGCGCGAAGCCTATCACCGGGAGCCGGACGACGCCGGAGCGGGGGAGAAGCGGGCCGCCCGGAGCATCCATGAGATCGGCAAGAAGCTGCCGCCCGAGGCGGCCGAGCTCATGCGCCCCGACCGGCGCCAGCGCTGCTCGCTGAGGGACCATTTCTTCCTACCCGGGACGACGGCGGACGACTTCCGGCGGGGCGACGACGGGGAGCGGGGGGATTTCGCGGACGGGGAGTTCGCCGCCGAGGCCGCCGCGGGGCGCCTGACGATGGAGCGCCGGGGCGTCGTCCGGGCCGGCGGCGAGACCGTCCCGGTGGCGGTCCGCAAGACCGTCGCCTCCGCCGGCGGCGCCCTCCGCGTCGACATCGAGATCGAGAACCTCGCCGACCGGCCGTTGGCCCTGGTCTACGGGTCCGAGTGGAACATCCTGGCCTTCCCCCCCGAGCTCGAGCTCCTCGGCCGCGAAGGCTGCGCGCTTTGCGGCGGAAGGCTCCGCTTCGAGCCGGCCGGGGCCGAGGCGGTCTGGTCGTTCGCCCTGCGGACGCTCTCCCAATCGGAGGGGGGATTTGATATAATCCACCAGGGATACTGTTTCTGTCCGATCTGGACGTTGTCGTGGTCCGGCCAGGGCTCCCGACGGCTGACCGTCATCCTTGGGGAACGCGATGGCCGATAGGGAGGTCGTGCGGCCAAATGGAACTGATATCTAGAAAGATCCTGACCATGGTCCTCTGCGGCGGCAAGGGCGAGCGCCTCTACCCGCTGACGCGCGACCGGGCCAAGCCTTCCGTGCCTTTCCTTGGCTCCTACCGGATCATCGATTTCAGCCTGTCCAACGCCCTCAATTCCGGCCTGCGCCGGATCGCCCTGCTGACGCAATACAAGTCGCTGTCCCTCGAGCGCCACATCTTCGACGGCTGGAACATCTTCCATGCCGAGAGCGGGGACTACATCATCTCGCTGCCGGCCCAGGGCCGGGTCGGCGACCACTGGTACGAGGGCACGGCCGACGCCGTCTTCCAGAACATCTACTCCATCCAGCAGGAGAACCCCGAGATGGTCCTCGTGCTCTCGGGCGACCACATCTACAGCGCCGACTACCGCCGCCTGCAGCTGTTCGCCGGCCAGGCCGGGGCCGACGCCGTGATCATGACCCGGACCATTCCCATCGGGGAGGCCTCGCGCTTCGGCGTCATCGGCGTCGACGGCGACCGCCGCATCGTCGAATTCATGGAGAAGCCGAAAAAGCCCTTCCCGACGCCCTGGGACCCGGGCCGGAGCCTGATTTCCATGGGCGTCTACCTCTTCCGGACCCCGGTCCTCATCAAGGCCCTGCTCAGGGACGCCAGGAATCCGGACAGCACCCATGATTTCGGCCGGGACATCATCCCGGCCCTCATCGGGGCCTGCCGCGTCTTCGCCTACACCTTCGAAGATTATTGGGAGGACATCGGGACGATCGACGCCTACTGGCAGGCCAACATGGCCTTCCTCTCGCCGGCCGCCCCGGCCCTGCTCAGGAACCCGGCCTGGCCCATCCGGTCCTACCGGCGGCAGCGCCCGCCGACCTTCATCTCCGGAGCGGAGATCGGCGCGTCGATCGTCGGCGACGGCGTCTCTCTCGTGGATTGCCGGGTCGTCCGCTCGGTCGTTTCCCCGGGCGTCCGCGTCGGGCCGGGGGCCGAGATCGAGGATTCGATCCTGCTCTCGGACGTCGAGGTCCGGCCCGGCGCCCGCTTGCGGAAGGTCATCGTCGATAAGGCCGCGGTCATCCCCGATGGCTTCTCCGCCGGATTCGACGCCGAGGCGGACGGGCGCACCTTCAAGATCAGCCGGGCCGGGATCTGCGTCGTGCCCAAAGGCTGGACCAACGGATGATCGAGAAGCACAGCCTCCTGTCGCCGGATTTCGACCGCGGCGAGCCGCGCGAGCTGGCCCTGCTGTCGATCATCTCGCAGAGCCTTTTCCAGCCCTTCTCCCTCGAGGACAACCTGCTCGTCATCATGACCGCGCTGACCTCGGGCTCGGGCGTCGGCTTCAACCGGGCCATGCTCTTCCTCAAGAAGGGCGATCGCCTAAAGGGGGAGATCTGGCTGGGGCCGCGTTCGGCCGAGGAGGCCGGCGCCATCTGGGAGGTCCTGTCGACGCCCGGCATCGGCTATGTCGAGATCGTCGAGCACAACCGGGCCCTGGTCAGCCGTAACGAGGACACGCTGAGCGCCCGTCTCAAGGGGCTCGTCTACGCGGCCGACGACGAGGGCGCGAACGTCCCGGCCGCCGCGGCCGTCCGCAAGGAGATCCTCCACGTCCGGGACGCCTCGAACGACCCCCTCGTCGACCGCCGCTTCCTCAACGTCATCGGCGTCGAGGAGTTCCTCTGCATCCCTCTCGTCTCCCGCGACGACGTCGTCGGCGAGATCGTCCTCGACAACGCCATCACCAGGACCCCGATCCTGCCGTCGGACATAAAGCTGGCCGGCATCTGCGGCCTGCTGGCCGGCAACTACATCTATTCGGCCAACCTCCATCGCCAGCTGCTCGAGATGGAGAAGATGGCGGCCATGGGCGAGATGGCCATGTTCGTCACCCATCAGCTACGCAACCCCATCGTGGCCATCGGCGGGTTCACCGATCAGCTGCTCCAGCCGGACGTTTCCGACGAGAAACGCAGCCGCAACCTGACCATCATCAGGGACGAGATCCGCCGGCTCGAGGACATCATCTACCAGATGGGCCACTTCCTGAAGGTCAGCATGAAGGAGCCGGTCTACTTCGATCCGGGCCCGGCCATCGGCGCCGTCCTCGACAACCCCGGCCTCCAGGCCCGGGCCCGGGCCTATGCGATGACCGTCAAGCTGGACCCCTGCCCGCCCGATATCCTCTGCGACCCGACCTCGTTCGGCGAGGTCCTACGCAACCTCCTCGACAACTCGTTCGACGCCACGGCCTCCGGCGGGGCCATCTCGGTCCGGGCCTACCGCAAGAGCCCGGTGGCCTTCGTGCTCTCGGTCCGCGACAGCGGCCGGGGCATGACCAACCCGGACAAGGAGCATCTGTTCAAGCCCTTCTTCACGACCAAGGAGAAAGGCATGGGCCTCGGCCTGCCCTTCATCAAGCGGGTCATGGACACCTGCGGCGGCAAGGTCGAGGTCCAGAGCCGGGTCGGGAAGGGATCCCTCTTCAAGCTCATCTTCCTCAGCCGCGAAAGGGAGTCAAAGCCATGAAAAAGCGCATCCTGGTCGTCGAGGACGAGAAGCCCCTCTGCCTCCTCTACGAAGAGGAGCTCAACAAGGAAGGCTACGACGTCACGGCGGTGACCGACGCCGAGTCGGCCCTGGCCAAGCTGGCCCAGGGCCAATTCGACCTCATCGTCACCGACATCCGCATGCCGGGCAAGAACGGGATCGAGCTCATCACCCAGATCATGGGCCTGCGCAAGGATATCCCCATCATCATCAACTCGGCCTACCAGAGCTACAAGGAGGATTTCATGACCTGGGCGGCCGATGCCTACGTCGTCAAGTCCTCCTCGCTCGACGAGCTCAAGGGCCGGATCAAGCAGCTGCTGGGGGCATGATGTCGGAGCTGCGCAAGGACCTGATCAGCGGGCGGTGGGTCATCATCGCCACGGAGCGGAGCAAGCGCCCCGACGACTTCCGGCCCACCGCCGTCGCCGCGCCGGTCCCCGAGGCCGCCGGCTTCTGCCCCTTCTGCGAGGGTAACGAGGGCAAGACCCCGCCGGAGATCTTCGCCCTGCGGGCCGCCGGGACGCCGCCGGATTCGGCGGGCTGGACCGTCCGCGTCGTCCCCAACAAGTTCCCGGCCCTGACCCCCGGGCCCCCGCCGCCGCGGGCCACACAGGGGATCTTCCAGTCCATGGAGGGCCGGGGCGTCCATGAGGTCGTCATAGAGAATCCAAACCACGGCCTCGAGCTGGCCGACCTGCCCGCGGCCCACGTCCGCGACGTGCTCGGGGTTTTCCAGACGCGGATCCGGGACATCGAGAGCGAGCTGCATTACCAGTACGTCCAGGTCTTCAAGAACAAGGGCAAGGAGGCCGGGGCCTCCCTGAGCCACCCCCATTCGCAGATCTTGGCCACGCCGATCATCCCCAAGCGGGTCAAGGAGGAGATCTACGGCGCCGACCGGCTGTTCCGGATCTACAAGGAGTGCGGCTTCTGCCGCATCCTGCGGGAGGAGGAGGCCTCGGGGGCGCGGATCATCGCCCGCAACGAGCACTTCACGGCCTTCGCCCCGTACGCCTCGCGCTTCCCGTTCGAGATGACCGTCCAGCCGCGGCGGCACTCGGCCTTCTTCACCGAGGCGCGGGAGGACGAGCTCGGCTCGCTCGCCGCGATCGTCAAGGACGTCCTGACCCGGCTTCGGAAGACGGTCAGCGACCCGCCCTTCAACATGGTCCTCCACCAGGCCCCGAACCCGGCGCTGTCGGTCAAGCGCTGGCCGGAGCTGCCGCAGCGGTCGCATTGGCACGTGGAGATCATCCCGATCCTGACCAAGGTGGCCGGCTTCGAGCTGGGGACGGGCTTTTACATCAATCCGGTCCCGCCCGAGACCGCGGCCCAGTTCCTGCGGCAGGCCTGAGGTCAGGCGGCGATCTTCTCGTAGAGGGCGAGGTAGGCGGCCGCCGAACGGTTCCAGGAGAAATCCGCGGCCATCGCGTTCGCGACCAGGGCCCGCCATTCGTCCGGCTTCCTGAAGGCGGCGACGGCCCGGCGCGCCGTCCCGATGAGCGGTCCGGCCTCGGCCGCCTCGAACTTGAAGCCGTTGCCGCCGCCCGTCCGGGCGTCGAACTCCTGGACGCTGTCGTCGAGCCCGCCCGTGGCCCGGACGACGGGGACCGTGCCGTACTTCATGGCGTACATCTGGGTCAGCCCGCACGGCTCGTAGCGCGAGGGGATGAGGAAGACGTCGCTCCCGGCGTAGATCGCGTGGGCCAGCCGCTCGTCGAAAGCGATCTTGAGCCCGATCCGGCCCGGGACCTTCTTGCCGGCCGCCAGCAGGAAATCCTGGATCTTCTGGTCGCCCGTGCCCAGGATGACCAGGGTCAGCCCCAGGCCGAGGAGATCGTCGAGCGCGTCGCAGACGATGTCGAGGCCCTTCTGCCCGGCCAGGCGCGTGACCATGCCGGCGACGGGCAGGTCGGCCGGGGCCTTGAGCCCGAATTCCCGGACGAGCGCCTCGCGGCAGGCCCGCTTGCCGGCCAGGTCCGCGGGCGTGTAGCGATGGGGGATGAGCCGGTCCGTGGCCGGGTCCCAGTCCGTGTAATCGACCCCGTTGAGGATGCCATGGAGGACGCCGGAGCGCGCCCGGAGGAGGCCGTCGAGGCCGCAGCCGAACTCCGGGGTCTGGATCTCCCGGCTGTAGCGGGGGCTGACGGTGGTCACCGCCGTGGCATAGAGGATGCCGGCCTTGAGCGCGTTGACCTTGCCGTGAAACTCGAGGTCGTGCATGTTGAAGAGCGAGGCCGGCAGGCCGATGCGCCCGAGGAGATCGGGCTCGAACAGGCCCTGGTAGGCGAGGTTATGGACGGTGAAGAGCGTCCTCGTCCGGGCGAAGAAGGCGTCGCCGGCGAAGGCCGTCCGGAGATAGGCAAACGTCAGGGCCGATTGCCAGTCATGCCCGTGGATGATGTCGGGGGCGAAGCCGACGGCTTTCATGGCCTCGAGGGCCGTCCGGCAAAAGAAGGCGAACCGCTCGCCGTTGTCGGGGTAGTCGCCGGCCGGGGTGCCGTACAGGCCGTCCCGGTCGAAATACTCGGGGCGGTCGATGAAGCAGAAGGTGACGCCGCTCGCGCGGTGGGTGAAGACGCCGCAGGTCGGGCGGCCGCCGCCCGTCCCGGGCGCCGCGGGCGCGCAAAGGGGCTCGAGCGGCAGGTTCTTCCGGCGCACTTCCCGATAGAGGGGCATGAAGACCCGGACCTCGGCGCCGAGGCCGGCCAGGAACTTGGGCAGGGCGCCGGCCACGTCGGCCAGGCCGCCCGTTTTGGCGTAAGGGATGGCTTCGGAGGCGAGGAAAGCGACTTTCATCCTTCGATTCTAGCATAAGTCCAGGCGGCGGGTCGCCGGAAAATTCCCTGGAGCGGACGATGTTGCCAAGTTCTCGTTGGTGAATTAATATGAGGCGGAACAACGAACGATGAAAGCGACGGACAGCGAAGCCAGGAAGGTCGTGACCGCGGCGGTGGTCGAGCGCGACGGCAAGATCCTCGTGGCCCGGCGCCGGAAGGGCCTCATCGCCGAAGGGCTGTGGGAGTTCCCCGGAGGCAAGCTCGAGGAAGGAGAGGACCCCCGGCGGGGCCTGGAACGCGAGCTGGCCGAGGAGCTCGGGGTCGATTCCAGGGCCGGGGCGCACCTCTGCACGGTCCCGTTCAGCGGCCCGCTCAAGAGCTTCGAGCTCGTCGTCTTCCGGACCGAGCTCCTGTCCGACGACCTCCGGCTGACCGATCACGACCGGATCGCCTGGCTCGCGCCCGGCGATCTGGACGAGAGCCTTTTCTCGAAGCCGGACCGCCCGGTCGTTCGCCTCCTGGCGGGGCGGGGCGAGCCGCCGCCCGGGCTGAGAAGGGAAGGAGACCCCGAATGACCGCCGTCGTTCTCAAGCCCGGGCGGGACAAGGCCGTCCGGAACCGTCATCACTGGATCTTCTCGGGCGCCATCCGCGACCTGCCGGACTTCGAGGACGGCGCCATCCTCCCGGTCCGCGACGCCAGGGGCGAGCTGCTGGGGCACGGCTATTTCAACCGCAAGAGCTCGATCACCGGGCGGATGATCTCGTTCGGCGAGGAAGCCCCCGAAGCCGCGGTCCGCCGCGGCCTCGAGCGCGCCCTGGCCCTGCGGGCCGCCTTCTTCGATCCGGCCGTGACCAACGCCCGCCGCCTCGTCAACGCCGAAGGCGACGGCCTGCCGGGGCTCATCGCCGATCTCTACGACGACGTCCTCGTCCTCCAGATCGCCACGCTGGGCATGGAGAAGCTCAAGCCGCTCGTCCTCGAGTTCCTGGCCCGGGCCCTGAAGCCGCGGGCGATCCTCGAGAAGTCGGACCTGCCCGCCCGCCGGGAAGAAGGCCTGGAGGACGCCGAAGGGACCCTCGCCGGCGAGCCGGTCGAGAGCGTGCGCATCCTCGAGAACGGCGTGTCCTTCCGGGTCGGCTTGGCTCAAGGGCAGAAGACGGGGTTCTATCTGGACCAGCGCGAATCCCGCCGGCTCGTCCGGGAGTGCGCGGCCGGCCGGCGCGTCCTCAACGCTTTCGCCTACACCGGCTCGTTCTCGGTCTGCGCCCTGCTCGGCGGGGCCGTCCGGGCCGACTCCGTCGACACGTCCGCGCCGGCCCTGGCCCTGGCCCAGGAGAACTTCGAGCTCAACGGCCTGCCGTCCGGCGCGGGGGCCTTCTTCGCCAAGGACGTCTTCGAGTTCCTGCGCGAGCCGGCCCTGGACCACGATTTCATCATCCTCGACCCGCCGGCCTTCGCCAAGAAGAGGACGGACGTCGTGCCGGCCTGCCGCGGCTACAAGGACATCAACCGGCTGGCGCTCCAGCGCGTCCGGACCCCGGGCCTGGTCCTGACCTTCTCGTGCTCCCATTTCGTCGATGAAGGCCTTTTCCAGCAGGTCGTGTTCCAGGCTGCCCACGAAGCCGGCCGGCGGGTGCGCATCCTCCAGAAGCACCGCCAGGCATTCGACCACCCGGTCAACGTCTATCATCCGGAGACGGCCTACCTGAAGGGCTTCCTCCTCTACGTCGATTGACGTCCCGGAGACAAAACCCTTCCCTTGGGACCGGGGAATCCCCTATAATCCGGGGGAAGCGGCCGCGCGGCCGGCCGAAGGAGATCGAAATGGAACCTCGAGAAGAGCTGTGGACATATCTCAGGCCCGCCACCATGGCCGGGGCGGGCATCCTCATGAGCCTGGTCCTCTACCTCGGGCTGGTCGAGGTCCTGCGGGCGGTCCTCAAGCCGTTCCGGGGCTTCGCCGCCGCCGCCCTGACCCAGCCCCTGCGGCTGGCCGTCTTCGGCGCCGCCGCGGCCGTCATCCTGGTCATCCTCGTCCTGCGGCCCCGCCTCTTCCGCCGGCGCGGCGCGGAAGACCTCCCGGCCGCCTTGCGCCGGCTCCGGAACGCTTCACTCGTCACCTTGCTTCTGGGGGAGGTCCCGGCCATCCTCGGCCTCGGGCTGTTCCTGGTCGGAGGCGGCGCCTCCGATTTCTATAAATTCCTGTTCGTCTCTCTAGCCCTGACCTTCATCAATTTTCCCCGGCTGGGCGCCTGGGAAGAATGGCTGAAGGGCTGAACGCACGACCAGGGGGAGCCGCCATGAAGAACCGGATACTGTCAGCCTGCCTGATCGCGGCCGCCGCGCTCGCCGGCCTGCCTGCTTTCTCGGCCGCGCAGCCGCCGGCCGCTCCGGCCCCGGGCTCGCCCGGCCTGCGCTACGAGATCTGGGTCGAGCTCGACGCGGCCGGCAAGATGCTCCTGGGCAAGGAGGAGATCGTCTGGACCAACCCGACCAGGGACACGGTCCCCGACCTGCTCCTCCACCTCTATTGGAACGCTTTCAAGAACGACGACAGCGCCTTCCTGCGCGAGGCCGCGGCCGAGAGCGCGTTCAGCCGCGGCACCTCGCCGAAAGACGGGGAGTGGGGCTGGATAGATATCACCGACATCCGCCTCGCGGACGGCTCCGACCTCAGGCCCTCTTTCGCCTACGTCACGCCGGACGGCCCGGGGACGGAAGGCGACCAGACCGTGGCCCGGGTCCTCCTCCCGGCGCCGGTCCGGCCGGGGGAAAGCGCGCGCCTGAGGATCGAGTTCCGGAGCAAGATCCCGCGGACGGTCGCCCGGTCGGGGTACTACAAGAATTCGTTCTTCATCGGCCAGTGGTTCCCAAAGCCCGGCGTCTACGAGGAAGGCAAGGGCTGGAACTGCCACGCCTACCATCAGAACTCCGAGTTCTTCGCCGATTTCGCCGATTTCGTCGTCCACATCACCGTCCCCAAGGGGTTCGCCGTCGGCTCGTCGGGCAAGGCCGGAGAGACGCGGACGGACGAATCGGCCGGCACGACCACGACGACGTACCGCCAGGCCATGGTCCACGACTTCGCCTGGATGGCCGATCCCCGCTACCTCAAGATCGAGCGGGACTTCGTCGCCGACCGGGAAGTGACCCCGAAAGAATACGAGGAGACGGCCGCGCTGCTCGGCCTGCCCGTCGAGGAGGTCCGGCTGCCCGACGTCAGGATGATCCTGCTCATCGCGCCGGAGCACAAGGCCCAGGTCGAGCGTCACTTCCGGGCCCTCCGGGCGGCCATCAAGTACTACGGCCTCTGGTACGGGCCCTATCCGTACGAGACGGTGACCATGGTCGACCCGCCCTTCCGGACCGGGAGCGGCGGCATGGAGTATCCGACCCTGTTCACGGCGGGCACCCGGGTCCTGACCAGCCGGGACGAGCTCTCTCCCGAGGGCGTCATCGTCCACGAGTTCGGGCACGGCTATTGGTACGGGCTCGCCGCCAACAACGAGTTCGAATCGGCCTGGCTCGACGAAGGCTTCAACACCTATTCCACCGGCCGGGTCCTGGCCCGGGTCTACGGACCCAGCGCCCTGCCTTTCAACTTCAAGGGCATCCCGCTCGCCGCGGTCCTCCGGATCCCCAAGACGTTCGACTTCGAGCTCAACCGGACGGCCGCCATCCAGACCGTGCGCTTCGACCCGGTGACCGCCTGGTCCTGGAAGTTCTACAACGGCGGCAGCTACTCGGCCAACGTCTATGCCCGCGCGGCCACCTGCCTCGATACGCTCGAGGGGCTGGTGGGCGAGCCGTCCTGGTCGAGGATCATGCGGACCTATCACATGCGCTGCCGCTTCAGGCACCCGGTCAAGGCCGATTTCGTCGCCGTCGTCAACGAGGTTTCCGGCCGGGACATGACCTGGTTCTTCGACGAATTCCTCGAGGGCACCCTGGCCTTCGATTACGGGGTCGGGGAGATCTCCTCGGTCGAGGTCCCGGCCCACGCGCGCGGGGTCTTCGAAGAGAACGGGTCCCGGCAGGAGTGGACGGACGGCCGGATCGAGAAGCTCGGGGCCGCCGCGACCAAGGCCCCGGAGGGCGGCGCCCCGCCCCGCCTCTTCCGGAGCACGGTCGTCCTGAGGCGCTACGGGGAAGCCCGGCTCGGCGGGGACGCCCGGGTCGAGGTCCTGGTCCGGTTCGCCGACGGGTCCTCCGAGACGCGGACATGGGACGGCCAGGCGCGCTGGACGCGCCTGGAGTTCGTCAAGCCGGCCAAGGCCGTCAGCGCCCAGGTCGATCCCCGGGGCATCTGGCTCATCGACGAGAACCTGGCCAACAACAGCCGTTCGACCGACGGGCTCCGCCGCAACGTCGTCAAGCTGATGAGCCAGCTTCTGTTCGGCGTGCAGTGCTTCCTCCACTTCTTCGGATCGTGGAGCTGAGGAGGGACCAATGGGCATCTTCAAGGCCATCGCCGGCGGCATGGGCACGACCTTCCGGAAGCCGCGCCTGCCGGTCATCCTCTACGCCGTCAACATCCTTTTCGCCCTGGCCGCGGCCGTCCCCTTCCTGTTCATCGTCCAGAAAGAGCTCGGCCACTCGCTGCTCGGCCTGAGCGTCCGGCCGGTCGACCTGATGTGGCTGGGGGAGGCCGTGCTGGCCCACCAGGAGGCCTTCCCGGCCCTGGTCGCCGGATCCGTCGTCGTCGGCATCCTCTACCTTGTCCTTCACATCTTCCTCAACGGCGGCATCGTCGGCCGCCTCCTGGACCGCGAGGGGCCGGACTCGCTCGCCGCCTTCGCCGCGGATTGCGGCCGCCTGTTCTGGAGATACGTCCGCCTGTTCCTGCTCTCCCTCGTTTTCTACGCCCTGACCTTCGCCGTCGTGCTGCGGCTCGTCTCCGCCCTGCTCGAGCCCATCAAGGCGGGGGCGGTCACGGAATGGCTGCCGCTCATCCTGTCGAACCTCCATTTCCTCGTCGCCCTGCTGTTCCTCTCCATCGTCCACATGATCGTCGATTACGCGCGCATCGCGGCGGCCGCCGACGAGGAGCGCCGGGTCTTCAGGGCCCTGCGCCACGCCCTGACTTTCCTCAGGACGCGGTTCTTCAAGGCCTGGGCCCTGTACCTGCTGATCGTTCTCGGCACCGTGGCCGGCTCGGCCGTTTTCTATGCCGTCCTGAAGCCCCTCGGCGCCCCGGCCACCGTCCCGGTCGTCCTGGGCTTCTTCTGGATGCAGATCTACGTCGTCTTCCGGATCTGGATCCGGACGCTCTTCGTCGCCGCCCAGGCGGAATTCTACCGATCGCACCCCTACTGAAAGGGAAGAGAGGCATCATGAAGCTGTCGTTCCTGGGAGCCGCCCGGCAGGTGACCGGGTCCTCCTATTTCGTCGAGGCCGGAGGCCTCCGCATCCTGGTCGATTGCGGGCTCTATCAGGAGAGGCCGCTCCTCGACCGCAACTGGGGCCCGTTCCCGGTCGAGCCTCGGGCGATCGACGTCCTCCTCCTGACCCACGCCCACCTGGACCACAGCGGGCTCATCCCGCGCCTGGTCCGCGACGGGTTCTCCGGCGCCATCCTGACGACCGCCGCGACGGCGGACATCCTCTCGATCGCCCTGATGGACTCCGCGGACATCCAGGAAGAGGACGCGGCCTATAAGAAGCGCCGGCACGAGCGCGAGGGCCGGACGGTGGACCATCCGGTCGTCCCCCTGTACACGACCCAGGATGTCCAGGCGACGATGCCCATGGTCGAGGAGGTGGCCTACGAATCGCCTCTCGATCTCGGCGAGGCCGTCTCGGTCCGCTTCCGGGACGCCGGCCACATCCTCGGCTCGGCCATGATCGAGCTGACCGTCCGGGAGGGCGGCCAGCCGCGGACGATCGTCTTCTCCGGCGATATCGGCCAGTGGAACATGCCGTTCGTCCGCGATCCCTCGCTCTTCGAGCGGGCCGACTACGTGGTCATGGAATCGACCTACGGCGACCGGGAGCACGAGGACCCCGGCCGGGTGGACGGCCTCCTGGCCGCGATCATCAAGGAGACGGCCGCGGCCGGCGGCAACGTCGTCATCCCGACCTTCGCCATCGAGCGGGCCCAGGACCTGATGTTCCACCTCAGCCGGCTGGTCTACGAGCAGGCCATCCCGCCGCTTCGCGTCTACCTCGACAGCCCGATGGGCCGGGAGGTGACGGAGGCTTTCGAGCGCCACAACGAGTTCTTCGACGACGAGGCCCGCCAGCTCTTCGCTTCCGGCCGGAACCCCTTCAAGTTCCCCGGGCTGACCATTGTCCGCACGCCCGAGGAGTCCAAGTCCATCAACGACGCCCGGGGGCCGGTCGTCATCATGGCCGGCTCGGGCATGATCACCGGCGGCCGCATCAAGTACCACGTCGCCCTGAACATCGTCCGGCCGGAATCGACCATCCTGTTCGTCGGCTACCAGGCCCACGAGACGCTGGGCCGGCACATCCTCGAAGGCGCGCCGGAGATCCGCATCCTGGGCCGGACCATGCCGGTCCGGGCGCGCGTCGCCAGGATCAGCGGACTCTCCGCCCACGCCGACCGCCTTGGCCTCGACCGCTGGCTGGACGGCTTCAAGAGCCCGCCCCGCCGGCTCTTCGTCACCCACGGGGACGCGGACGTGGCCGCGGATTTCGCCGAGAGGGAGCGCCGGGAGCGGGGCTGGACGGTCGAGGTCCCGGAATATCTCGAGGTCTGGGACCTGGACTGACGGCCCGGACCTTCCGGCGCCGGATCAGGCCTGGGGCAGGGACGGCGCCGGAACGCCCGACGAGCGGGCGTAGGCGGCCATGATCCCGTCAAGGTCCCGCCGCAGGCTCGCGGCCAGCGGCCGGGGCGCGTAGCTCTCCAGGCGGCGGGCGACTTCGGCATGGGCCTTGTCGACGATGGTCGTCCGGCCGGCGGCGACCCAGGCCTCGTAGGGATCGCGGTCGACGAGACCGGCCGGCAGGTGCTCCTTCCGGTACCATTGCCGGGTATGCGGGTGGGCCAGGAAGGACTGCCCGGGCTTGAAGCCTTCGAATAGGCCCAGGGCGATCGGGTCGTCCCGCTGGGCGATGCCCTCGATCAGGCGATAGGCCATCGCGCACAGGCCGTCGTCGATGACCAGCTTCTCCAGGCTCATCGAGCTCTCGAAATCGAGCATCCCCGGGCCGGAGACGACGTTGATGCCGGCCAGGGCTGCCAGGACCGCGCCCAGGCCCGTCTCGAAGCCGGCCTGGGCGTCGTTGACCTTGGCGTCGCTCAGGGCCATGTAGGCGTGCGTCGGCAGCTTCAGGAACTTGCCGATCTGGGCGTAGCCGACGTCGATCATCATCGTCTCCATCGCGCCCATCGGGGTCGTGCCCTTGCGCATGTCGAAGCTCGAGGGCGAGCCGCCGAAGATGACCGGGGCTCCCGGCGCCGCGAGCTGGACGATGACGACGCCGGACAGGCTCTCGGCCACGTGCTGGACCAGGGTGCCGGCGATGGTCGTCGGCGAGGTCGCGCCGGTCATGCCCATGGAGATGAGCTCGGAGGGGATCCCGGCCCGGGCCGCGTCGACGAGGCTCTGGGCCGTCAGGTTGCTCCACTTGAGGGGAGGGGAGGGGCAGGCGTCGAAGATGGCCAGCGGCCTGGCCCGCAGGCCGGCCTCGCCTCCCCGGACGGCGGCCAGGAGGTCCTTCATGGGCCCGAAGCCCTCGACGCGGAAGGTCCCGGTGACGAACGGCTTCTCGGACAGGGCGAGGCCGAGGCAGAGCCGGAAGGCGTCGGCGACCTGGGCCGGGACGTCGGCGGCGATCAGGCACGTGCTCTGGAAATGGATGTGCTCGAGCGTCTCGGCAAGCTTGATGAACGCGGCCACGTCGGCCGTCGAGGCCTTGCGCTCGGTCTGGGTGGCGTGGTCGAGGAGGGCAACGCCGGCCGAGCCCGGGTCGAAATGGACCTCGTCCCCGCCGACCTTGTAGGCGCGCCCGCCGGCCCGGTCGTACAGCGTGATGACCGGCGGGGCCGCGGCCAGCGCCGCCTCGACCATCTTTCGGCCGATGCGGACCATCCCCGTAACGGGATCGACCCCGGCCCCGGCGCCGGTGAGAAGGCCGCGGGCCTCGTCGTTCTCGACCAGGACGCCGCAACGCTCGAGCAGGGTCAGCCCTTCGTCGACGATCCGCTCGACGAATTCCCGCGACAGGAGCTCCAATTTCGGCCTGCGTGTCTCGATCATCAGCGCATCCTTTCAGGCCCCGGCGGACCCGCCCGGGGGGGTACGAGGGCCTCAGGCGAGGCCGGTCAGGGACTTGGCCAGCTTGACCGCGGCCACCGCGTTCTCGGCATAGCCGTCGGCGCCGATCTCCTCGGCCCACCGCCGGCTGGCCGGCGCGCCGCCGACGAGGACCCGGTAGTTGCCGCGCAGGCCCAGGTCCAGCAGCAGGCCGATGAACCGCCGCTGGGCCATCATCGTCGTCGTCAGCAGGGCGGACAGGCAGATCAGCCCGGCCCCGACCTCTTCGGCCTTCTCGACGAAGCGCTCGAGCTTGACGTCGGCCCCGAGATCGAAGACCTCGAAGCCGCCGGCCTGAAGCATCGAGGCGACGAGGTTCTTGCCGATGTCGTGGATATCGCCCTCAACGGTGCCGATGACGACCTTGCCGCCCCGGCGCGCGCCCGCGTCCCGCCGGTTCAGGGCCGGCTCGAGGACGGCCATGGCCGCCTTCATGGCCTCGGCGCTGGTGATGAGCTCCGGCAGGAAGTATTCCCCCTCCTCCCAGAGCCGGCCGACCTGCTGGAGGCCCGGCACATAGCCCTGCTCCACGACCTCGGGGAGGTCGAGCCCCGAGCTCACGGCCTCCTCGGCCAGGGCCCGGGCGGCGGCCCGGTCCCCGGCGACGATGGCCTCGCTCATCCTGGCATAGATCCCGGTCCCGGTCATGCTTTTTCCTCCCCGCGGACGAACCTGGCCATGGCCCGGATATGGGCCGGCGTCGTGCCGCAGCAGCCGCCGACGAACCGGGCCCCGGCCTCGATGATCCCCGGCACGAAGCGGACGTACTCCTCGACGGTCAGCTCATAGGCCACCGTCCCGTCCGGACGGGCGACCGGCTGTCCGGCGTTGGCCTGGGCGATGATCGGCAGCCCGGTCGCGCCCCGCAGGGCCTTGACGCAGCCGACCATCTGCTCGCTCGTCAGCGTGCAGTTGGCCCCGACCGCGGCGGCGCCGGCCTCGCCCAGGGCCGCGGCGCATCGCCCGGCCCCGTCGCCCATCAGCGTGAAATAGCCCCGGCGAAAGGCGCCGAGGGTCATGGTCACGAACACGGGAAGCGCCGAGACGCCGCGAACGCCGCGGACGGCGGCCAGGGCCTCGCGCAGGTCGTATTGGGTCTCGATCAGGAAGACGTCCACGCCGCCGGCGGCCAGGGCCCGGGCCTGTTCCGCGTAGGCGGCCGCCAGCTCTTCCTCGGTCGCGGGGCCCTGGGGCGCCAGGAAGCGGCCGGTCGGGCCCAGGCTGCCGGCGACGAACCGGCCGGCCGGCGCGGCTTCGCGGGCGATCCGGGCCGCGGCCCGGTTCAGCTCGAAAGCCCTGGCTTCCAGCCCGTGGGCCGCCAGCTTGAGCGGGGTGCCGCCGAAACTGTTGGTCAAGACGACGTCGGACCCGGCCGCGAAATAGGCGGCATGGACGGCCCGGACGACCTCCGGCCTGTCGGCGTTCCAGAGCTCGGGCGGCGCGCCCGGGGCCAGGCCGCGGGTCATGAGCTCGGTGCCCATGGCGCCGTCGAAGAGGACGGGTCTGGTCTCGGCGAGATCGAGGAGCGGGCTGCTGCTGGTCATTGGTCATCCTTTGGATAGCGGTCGAATTCGAGCGCCCGGACGAACTCGTCCTGGAACTCCGGCCGGCTGGCCAGGGAAACATGGGCGACCCTGGCCGAGAGGGCCTCGGCGGCCGTCCGGGCCGCGCGGGAGACGAGCAAAAGGCGCGCCCCGGCCAAGGACGAGTTCCCGATGAAGGCGATCTTCTCGAGCGGCACGTCAGGCAGGAGGCCCAGGGCCACGGCGTTGGCGACGTCGAGAGAGCTGCCGAAGGCCCCGGCGACCAGGACGCGGCCGAGGTCGGCCGCCTTCAGCCGTAACTCGCGAAGCATGAGCCTGACCCCGCTGCGGACCGCGCCGACGGCCAGCTGTATGTCGCGGACGTCCTGCTGGGTCAGGGACAGCCGGTCGGTCAGACGGAGGCGCTTCTCGGGCCCCAGGATGCGGCCGTCGCGGCCGACGAGGCCGCGGGCCAGGGCTATGGCCAGGATGTCGATAAGGCCGGTGCCGCAGACGCCCTGCGGCGGCAGGTCGTCGATCGTCCGGAACTTGAGGCCGTTCCGCCATTCGGCCCGGTGGATGGCCCCGGGGACCGCCAGCATGCCGCAGCCGATGGTCATGCCTTCGAAGGCCGGCCCGGCCGCCGTCGACGCGGCCGCGAACTCGGTTCCTTTCTTGAGCACGATCTCGCCGTTGGTCCCCAGGTCGATGAACAGGGCGTGGCCCGGCATCGAGGCGAAGTCCGAGGCCGCCAGGCCGGCCGTGATGTCGCCGCCGACGAAGCTCCCGATGTTGGGCGCGACGTAAACCCGGGCCTGCGGATGGAGGGCCAGCCCGATCTCGGCCGCGGCCAGGGGCGGCAGGGTCGAGAAGACGGCGTTGAACGGGGCCAGGGCCAGCGAATCGACGGCCACGCCGCAGAGGATGTGGTTCATGGCCGTGTTGCCGGCGACGACGGCGTCGTAGATCTGGTGGCGTGGGACGCCGGCGCGTCGGCACATCGTGCCGACGAGGTCGTTCAGGAGCTGGACGGCGGCGGTCCGCAGGCGACGGAGGTTGTCGGGATTCTCGAAGGCGAAGGTGATGCGGGAGACGACGTCCGCGCCGTAGGAAGCCTGGGCGTTGACCGCCGAGACCCGGTCGGCCGCCTTGCCCGTGCGCAGGTCGACGAGCTCGAGGGCCAGGGTGGTCGTCCCCAGGTCGATGGCCAGGCCGTAGAGCTCCCGGCCGGCCTCGCCGGGCTCGATGTCGAGGACCTCTCGGTCGTCGTAGAGAACGGCCGCGACAGGCCGGGACGGGCCGAGCGTCGTTCCGCCGAGCTTCGACAGCGCCGCCAGGGGCAGAACGAGCCCGGGCGACGACAGCCGGGCCCGGAGCGCGTCGGCGACGGCGGTCGGGGCCTGAAGGGACGGCTTTTCGAGGACGAGCGAGAGCCTCTTGACGGCCGGGTCGACATAGGCCGCCGTCGGCGGGCCGGAATCGAGAACGGCGATCTTCTCCAGCCTCGAGCCGGGCAGGGTCTCCACGGCAACATGGCCGCGGACGGCATAGAGGCAGGCCAGCCGATGATCGGGCCCCAGACCGCGCTCCTGGAGGAGGGCGGCCTCGCGGGCGTCCGGAAAGGGGAGGGGCCCGCTGAGGACGCGGACGGCGCACTTGCCGCAGACGCCCCGGCCGCGGCAGTACAGGCTCAGCGGCACGCCGGCCCGGACCAGCACGTCGGACAGGACCTCGCCGGCCCGGGCCCGGACCTTGGTCCCGTCCGGCATGATCTCGACGGTGAAGGAAGTTTCGGCCATCGTCCGACTGGTGCTCCGCGGCCCCATCTTAAACGAAAAGGACGTCGGGGAGAATCATTTTCTTATGCGGGCGAGGAAGGGGGGCCCGTCCGTCGCTTCCAGACGAGGTAGACGGGAAGTCCGGCGGCCAGGAGACCCGCCCCGGCCAGCGATTTCCAGGGCTGGCCGGCGACGATGCTGGCGAAGACCGCAAGCGACATGACGATGAAGATGACCGGCACGGCCGGGTAGCCCCAGGCCTTGTAGGGGCGCTCCAGGCCGGGCGCCTTACGCCGCAGGACGAAGACGGCCAGGCCGGTGGCGGCGAAGAAGAGCAGAAGGGCAAAGACCATGTACTCATAGAGCGATTGGTAGGTCCCGGAGAGGCAGAGGACGGCCGACCAGAGGGCCTGTCCCCACAGGGCCCCCGTCGGGACCCGGCTCCGCCGGCCGAGCCGCCCCATGGCCCGGAAGAAATGGCCGTCCCGGGCCATGGCGTAGAACACCCGCGGACCGAACAGGATGTTGGCGTCGAGGCAGCCGAAGATCGAGACCGTGACCAGGGCCGCGAAGAGCGCCGCGCCGCCGCCCCCGAACAGGGCCGAAGCGACCCGCTCGCCGACCCGGACGATGCCCTGGAGCCGGTCGAGCGGCAGGGCCAGGAGGTAGACGAAGTTGACGGCGACGTAGATCGCGGTGACGGAGAAGACGCCCAGGATGAGGCCCCGGGGGATGTTCTTTTCCGGATCGCGGATCTCGCCGGCCGTGCAGTTGACCGAGTACCAGCCGTCGTAAGTCCAGAACACGGCGACCAGGGCCAGCCCGAGCGGCTGAAGGATCCCGGGGAACGATCGGCCGGGAGCGAAGAGCGGGTGGAAGTTCGCCGCCCCGGCCTTCCGCCCGACAAGAAGGCCCAGGACTACCAGCGCCGCGACCGTAGCCAGGCGGAGCATGGCCAGGGCGTTCTGGACGATGGCGCCGGAACGGATGCCGAAGGTATTGACCATGGTCAGGACCAGGATAGCCAGGGCCGCCACGACCTGGCCCGCCGACAGGCTGAAGGGCAGACCGAAGATGCCCAGCCGCAGGAGGACATGGCCCGTCGAGAGGGACGGAAGGAAGCACCCCAGGAATTCCGCGAAGCCCACGGCCAGGGCGGCCAGCCCGCCGCACATGATGAACCCGAAGAAGGCCCAGCCGAAGAGGAACGCGGCGGCCGGCCCATAGGCCTCGCGGAGATAGATGAATTGGCCGCCCGCCTGGGGATACATGGCTCCGAGCTCGGCGAACGACAGCGCGCCGCAGAGCGTGATCAGTCCGCCAAGAAGCCAGACGACCAGGAGAAGGCCCGGAGACGGGAGGCCGGCGGCGATGATCCCGGGGGTCATGTAGATGCCCGACCCGAGAACGGCCCCGATCACCAGGAAGACCGTGTCGGCGAGCCCCAGCTTCCTGAGGAATCCCTGCTCCGTCGGGCTTTCTTGAGCCATCGCCGTCCGCCTCATTCTATGCGAATCCGCCCGCCCGTCAAGAGGATCCGGCGGATCGGCCCCGATCAGACTCGCTAGCCCTCCCTATTATGCGTATCTATATTGTTATCAATAATATACAAAATTATCCGTAATTCTTTTATAATCAACGTCTTCCATTGATGGACGAATGCGTTTGCCGGCCGGACCGAACGGGGAGAGCAACTCATCGGAAGCAATCCAATTCCGAGCCACCCCCACCGCCGATCATTTCCCTTTTTCGACGAGTTTGAATTTTTGCACCCCCGCCTGGGGCGCTCCTCGGGGAGCCGTGATTCCACCCGGTCGCTCCAAGGAGTCGGCATCCCATATTTTTCGGCAAACAGCAGGGGACCGGCTTACCCCAGGGATCATCATCGTTCCCCCGAACTGACTTTGACGGGCCAATGCTGAGTTCGAAAATAGGGATCATCTGAAATCGCGAGAAGAATAGGAAGGAGTTGATATGTCGGCATGCCGACATTTTCATTCCCCTTTGATCAGCGGGACATGATGGCACGCCACATTGACCGCAACATTTCGTATCCATTCTCCCGTAAACCGCCGTTGTCATCGGGCCGACGCTTCGGGCCGATTTTGTATATATGTGATAATAAACCGGTTAAGGAGATTGTCGGCACGCCGACATTCCGGCCGACGCGCCCAGTCTCCGTCTCCATAGCCTAGTGCGTTCAAATTGAAGAGTTTGAATTATCCTGTTGCTTTTTAGCCAGGCCTGGGCTATAAAACCCTCTCTGACCAGTTGGCTGGCCTTGGAGGGAGATAGCTCTTGATCATCGCTATAACAAACCAGAAGGGCGGCGTCGGCAAGACCACGACGACGATCAACGTGGCCGCGGCCATCGCTTTGATGGGGAAGAAGGTCCTGGTCATAGACATGGATCCCCAGGCCCACAGCACCATCTCGCTCGTGCCCGATCCCGGAAAGCATGAGAAGTCCCTTTTTGATGTTCTCATGAACAAGAATGAAAAGTTCGAGGACATCATCGTCCGCTCGACCATTCCCGGGCTCGACGTGGCCATCACCAAGATCTCCATGGCCAAGCTCGAGCCTTCTTTAAGCGGCGAATTCGACGCCCACTACCGTCTCAAGGACGCGCTCGAGCAGGTCCGGGGCCGCTACCAATACGTTTTCATCGACACCCCGCCCACCCTTGGCCTGATCACGCTCAACGCCCTGGTCGCGGCCAATTTCATCCTCATCCCGATCCAGTCCTCCTATCTCTGCCTGGAAGGCACGGACGACCTCCTGGAGACGATCGAGAAGGTCAAGCGGATCGCCAATCCGCATCTGAAGGTCATGGGCGTGGTCATCACCCTTTACGACAAGAGGACCAACCTGGCCCGCGACGTCGTCGAGCGCATCAAGAACGTGTTCGGCAACAAGCTTTTCAAGACCTTTGTTTCGAAGAGCGTCAAGCTCGAAGAGAGCCCCGCTTATAAGGAATCTATCTTCACTTATGCGCCCGAGTCGATCGGGGCGGAACAATACCGGAAAGTCGCCGAGGAGCTGATGAGCCGTGCAAAAATCTAAGAAATCGGGTCTTCCCATGTCCGTGGCGATGAAGCATGACGGCCATTTCGTCGATCTGATCTCGGCCCGCTCGCTCGGGCCCAGGATCCGCATGATCCCGGTCGAGAAGATCGACCCGAACCCTCACCAGGCTCGCTGCGAGCTCGGCAATATCGAAGAACTCCAGGATTCCATTCGCACCAAGGGCATCCTCGAGCCCATCCTGGTCCGGGCCAAGGGCAGCCGCTTCGAGATCATCGCCGGCGAGCGGCGCTTCATGGCCTCCCGGAATATCGGCCTTAAGGAGCTGCCCTGCATCGATCTCGAGGTCGAGGACGCCGAAGCCATGGAGATCGCCCTCATCGAGAACCTCCAGCGCAAGGACCTGGATATCTTCGAGGAGGCCGACGGCCTGCAGGCCCTGGCCGATATCCACGGCTACAACCACGAGCAGATCTCCGAAAAGATAGGCAAGGCCCGTTCGACCATCACCGAGATACTGTCGATCGCCCGCATACCGCAGAGCGCCAGGGACATAATCCACGAGGCCGGAGGCTTCAGCCGCTCGACGATCATCGAGATCGCCAAGCTCAAGGCCGAGGATGACATGGTCAAGTTCGCCCACGACATCGCCGAGCGGCGGCTGACCCGAGAAGACACGCGCGACCTGGCCAAGTACCTGAAGGGCAAGACGAAGAAGATCAAGTATTACGTCTACAATTTCGTCCCGGAAGACACCGACCGGTTCCGGCTGCGCCTGGAATTCAAGAAGCAGACGATCTCGAAGCAGGAGATCATCTCCGTCCTGCAGGAGATCATCGAGCAGATCCGGAAAAAGGACGAAAACCCGGCCGTCAAGGATTGAGGACTGAACCCATTCTGATTGCCGCCCGGGGCGGCTCGTTTCGCTTCCCGATGTTAGTTGACATAATATACATTATGCGACTCACTATGACGGCCTCGCTTATATCCAGCCTTATCTTTGACATCCGGATCTCCACATCCTGTGGATATCGTGCTGCCCAAGGTCGGTGCAACTGTGGAAATCCGGCGTTAATTTGGCTGGCTTTTGCTTCTTGGCGCGCCCTATAGACGCCTCAAGCCATCTATATAAGCGACCAAGCGCGCGCGCCAATCGTCCAATACCCTTAACCGCTGATTTTTGTGAACCGCCCTCCGCTCCCGGATCGACGCCACATCAGTTGCCGTCTCAGGCTTTTCCTGTGTTCTAGGCGCGCCTCCCGACGGCGGATATCCGGCCCTCCCAGCCTGCATTCTATTTGGGCGGGATCGAGATTCCCGCAGTTGCCTCCCTTATATTCGGTCCGACCAAGTCCGGTCCAAGAGCCCGGCACCGATCCGCGCGACCTCTTCGCGCCCAAGATCGTCGCGTTCTGCCCGGGATCCCGCCGGATGGCGGCTTCTCTCCAGCCGTTCCTGAGACACATGCCGGCGTTCGGTTCATGGCGATTTCCCGCGGGACGGAATATTCGAGCTGGCCTTTGCCCAAAGCCGCTTTTTCCGGCGGCCTCTCCCCTGTGGCCCGTTTTGTATCTTATTTATTTTGTTATAGATAGCACCTTTTAGCCTGTATCCTTTTTATTATCTTATCGTTACAAAGGACTTGCGGACATCCGGCCGCCGCGCTGGCACGAATCTTGCTAAATTATTTTCGATGACAATTCCCATTCGGGGCGTCCTCGATATGCCCTTGGAAGGAGTCCGTCATGCTTATTGGCATCCTGGGAACCGGAGATGTCGGCCGGACGCTGGCCGCCGGGCTCGCCACCCGGGGTCACGACGTCATGATCGGGACCCGCGACGTCCAGCGCAAGCTCGGGGAGGAGCCCGCCGATGAGGGTGCGCCGAGCTTCCATGATTGGCTCGCGGCCCATAAGAAGGTCCGCCTCGGGACGTTCGCCGCGGCCGCCGCCCACGGCGAGCTGCTCTTTAACGCCACGGCCGGCCACGCCTCGCTCGAAGCCCTGGCCACGGTCCGGCCGGCCGATCTAAGGGACAAGATCCTGATCGACGCGGCCAATGCCCTCGGCCCCTGGAACGAAGGCGGCGCCATGGAGCTGTTCGTCGTCAACACGGATTCCCTGGCCGAGAGGATCCAGCGGGCCCACCCCGGCCTCAGGGTCGTCAAGGCCCTGAACACGGTCGCGGCCCACATCATGGCCAACCCCAAGGGGCTGGCCGGCGGCGATCACGACCTTTTCGTAGCCGGCAACGACGCCGAGTCCCGCGAGCGGGTCGCCCATCTCCTCCGGGAGGAGTTCGGCTGGAAGACGGTCATCGATCTCGGTGACTTGTCGGCGGCCCGCGGGCTGGAGATGATGATCATGGTCTGGCTGAAGATCTGGGCGGCCCTCGGCTCGTCGGATTTCAATTTCAAGGTCGCTCGCTGAGGCCGCCCGAAAGAGGCACGCCATGGCCCAAGCCGTCAGAACCGCGAAGACGACGCGAACCTCCGTCGTTGGCAAGGCCAAGCCCAAGCCCGCCGACCTTCCGGCCGGACCCCGGCCGTCGTGGCGGGGCCTGGTCAGCTTCGGCCTGGTCAACGTTCCGGTCAACCTCTACCCGGCCGTCAAGCCCGAGATCCACGGCATGAACTACCTGCGCAAGGACGACCTCTGCCCGATCGCCTATAAGAAGGTCTGCCGGGCCACAGGCGAGGAGGTGCCCTTCGAAGACATCGTCAAGGGCTACGAGTACCGCGACGGCGACTATGTCGTCCTCTCCGACGAGGATTTCCGCAAAGCCGACGTCAGGAAGTCCTCGGCCGTCGAGATCGAGGCCTTCGTCGACGAGGCCGAGATCGATCCCAAGTACGTCGAGAAGCCCTACTACCTGGAGCCGCAGCCCAAGGCCCAGACGGCCTACGCCCTGTTCCGCGACGCCATGGCCCAGTCGAAGAAGGTCGCCATCGGTCTCTTCGTCCTCCGGGACCGCGAGCACCTGGTCATGCTCAAGCCCGAGGGCCGGGCCATCCTGCTCGTCCAGCTCCGTTTCGCCGCCTCGCTGCGCACCTCGGCCGGCCTCGACCTGCCTCCGGCCCGCGTCGAGGCGCCCAAGGCGCAGATGGAGCTGGCCATCGAGCTGGTCAAGAAATTCGCCGGCGAGTTCCGGCCCGAGGCCTACACCGATACCTACGCGGCCCGCCTGCGGGAGATCATCGCCGCCAAGGCCCGGGGCCGGACCGTCCACGTCCGGGTCGAAGAGGCGCCGCGAGAGACCGAGGTCGAGGACATCATGTCCCGGCTCAAAGAGAGCCTGGCGGCGACGCGCCACTAGGACGGCAGGCGATGGCGCTCCAGGAGTACGCGCGCAAGCGGGCTTTAACCCGAACCCCGGAGCCCGCCCCTGCCAAGCCCGGACGCCCCGGCCCGTCCGGCCGCCTGCGGTTCGTCGTCCACAAGCACCAGGCCCGCCATCTTCACTACGACCTGCGCCTCGAGCACGCCGGGGTCCTGAAGAGCTGGGCGGTGCCCAAGGGGCCGTCCATGGACCCCCGCGACAAGCGCCTGGCCATCCAGGTCGAGGACCACCCTCTGGCCTACAAGGATTTCCACGGCCGTATTCCCGAAGGCGAGTACGGGGCCGGCCTGGTCGAGATCTGGGACAAAGGCACCTACGCGCCGGGCCCCGGTCCGGGCGGCGAAACCGGACCGGCCGCCGTCGAAGCCGGGCTGGCCAAGGGGCATCTCGACCTCGTCTTCCACGGCCGGAAGCTCACCGGACCGTTCACCCTGATCCATCTGAAGGGCCGGGGCCCCAAAGACAACCAATGGCTGCTGTTCAGGCGCAAAGAAGCCCCCCGGACTCCCGACGCCGGCGCGCCAACGGAGGCCGACCCACCCGGCCTGAAGGGCAAAAGATCCGGACGGCCCCCGTCCCTCAAGGCCCTCGGCCTCTTCGACGCGCCCCGAGGGCCGTTCCCGGGCCCGCTCGAGCCCATGCTGGCGACCCTCGTCGACGCGCCCTTCGACCGTCCGGGCTGGTCCTTCGAGGTCAAGTGGGATGGCTTCCGGGCCCTGGCCGTGACCGAGGCCGGCCGGGTCCGCCTGGTCTCGCGGAACGGCAAGCCGCTCGACGTGCGCTTCCCGGCGATCGCGGCCGCCCTCGCCGGAACGCCGTCGAACGTTGTCCTCGATGGCGAGATCGTGGCCGTCGATGACCGAGGCCGGCCGGCCTTCCAGGACCTCCAGAGCGCCCAGCGCGCCGGCGACGGCCGCCTGCGCTACTACGTTTTCGACATCCTCCAGGTCGGCGGCCGCGACCTGCGGCCCCTGTCGCTCGAGCGCCGGCGGCAGGTCCTGACGAGGTTCTTGCCGGCGTCCCCGGTCGTGCGCTTGAGCGATGCGGTCGAGGCCCGCGGTCGGGACTTTTTCCGGGCCGCGGCGGCGATCGGCCTCGAAGGCATCGTGGCCAAGGACCTGGCCGCCCCCTATCGGCCGGGCGAACGGACCCGGTCCTGGCTCAAGATCAAGGCCCGCCGCCGGCAGGAAGCGGTCATCGGCGGTTTCACCCGGCCCCGGGCCTCGCGGCGATACTTCGGGGCCCTGGTCCTCGGCGTCTATCGCGGCCGGGACTTCGTCTGCATCGGGCATGTCGGGACGGGTTTCAGCGAAGAGACCCTGAAGGACCTCGACGCCAAGCTGCGACCGCTCGTCACGAAGACTTCGCCGTTCGCCACGCCGCCCCGGACCAACGAGCCCGTCACCTGGGTCCGGCCGCGGCTCGTCGCCGAGATCGAGTTCGGCGAGTGGACGGCCGAAGGCCTCCTGCGGCAGCCCGCGTTCCTGGGCCTGCGTGACGACAAGGACCCCCGCCGGGTCGAGCGCGAAGAGGCCGCCCCGGGCCCCTCCCCCGGCCGGGCGGCGGCGCTCCGGACCCGGGCCGAGCTCGTCCATCTCGACAAGGTCTTTTGGCCCGGGGAAGGCTTCACCAAGGGAGACGTGGTCGATTATTACGCCGCGATGGCCGACCGGATCCTCCCCTACCTGAAAGCCCGGCCCCAGGCCCTCAACCGGCATCCGGACGGCATCGCCGGTCCGAGCTTCTTTCAGAAGAACCTGACCCAGGACCCGCCGCCGTGGGTCCGGACAGTCGAGGTCGCTTCCGAAAGCCGGGGCCGGCCCATCCGGTATCTCGTCTGCGACAACCGCGACACCCTGCTCTACGAGGCCAATCTGGGCGCGATCGAGATCAACGTCTGGAGCTCGTCCCTGCCTCACCTCGACGCGCCGGACTACGTCGTCCTGGACTTCGACCCGCTCGAAACCTCGTTCGAGGCCGCGGTCGAGGCCGTCCGGGCGGCCAAGGAGGTCCTCGACGAGATGGGGCTTCCGGCCTACTGCAAGACCTCCGGGGCCACGGGCCTGCACGTCTACCTCCCGCTCCTGCCCCGGTTCGACTACAACCAGTCACGCGAGCTGGCCCGGCTCATCTGCCTGGTCGTCAACCGGCGGCATCCCGACCTGACCAGCCTGGAGCGCAGCCCGGGCAAGCGGCGGGGCCGCATCTACCTGGATTACCTGCAGAACCGCAAGGGAGCGACCATGGCCGCGCCATACGCGCTGCGGCCGGTGCCGGGCGCGACCGTTTCCACGCCGCTCGATTGGCGGGAGGTCACCGCCCGCCTCGACCCCGCGGCCTTCGACATCCGGACGGTGCCCGAGCGGGCGGCCCGCCGGCGGGACCCGTGGCGGGATTTCTTCAAGGACCGGGTCGACCTGGCCAAGGCCTTGAAAAGGATCGAACGATGGCGACTCGAAAGCCGCCGGCGGTGAAGGCCCCGGCCCCTCCGGACGGGCCCGAGACCCAGATCCCGGCGGCGTCCCGTTGGATCAGCCCCAAGAAGCTGGCCCTCATCCACGTCGTCAAGAAGGAGCTCGGCCTGGCCGATCGCGATTACCGGCGCATCCTCTGGCTCATCGCCGGGGTCCGCAGCGCCAGGGACCTGGACGAAGCCGGGTTCCGCAAGCTCATGCGCTATTTCGTCCGCAGCGATTATTTCCGGGCCAACGCCTTCGGCCTGACCCTGAAACAGAAGATGTTCATCAAATCGCTCGCCGGCCGGCTCGGCTGGGAGCCGACGCACCTGACGAACTTCATCCGCAAGTATTACCGGCGGCCGGGCCTCGATCACCCGGACCGGAGCGAGGCCTCCAAGCTGATCGAATCCCTGAAGGCCATCCAGGCCCGCGGATCAGGCCGGCCCTGAGCCGTCAGGCGTCCGGTCCCCAGATCCGCCCGGCGGCCGACGGATCTCCCCCGTCGTAGGCGATGCGCCCTCCATCGAGGACTATGTAGCGCCGACACACGCGGCCGGCGAAATCCAGATCGTGGGTGGCCACGAGCATGGCCGCCCCGAAACCGTTGAGAAGCAGGGCCAGAGCCTTGCGGCCGGCGGGATCGAGACCGGCCGTGGGCTCGTCCAGAAGAAGGAGCGGCGGCCTGGTGACCAGCGCGCCGGCCAGGGCCACCCGCTGCTTCTGTCCGTGTGACATATGCATGACCGGCTGTCGGGCCAGCCCGCCCGCGCCGAGCTCGCCGAGCATCTCTCCGGCCCGGCGGTAGGACGCCTCGCGCGCCTCGCCCCGCCGCAGGAGGCCGAAAGCGGCGTCCTCGATCGCCAGGGGAAAGAGGATCTGGTCCTCCGGTACGTTGAACAGGAAGCCGACCCGCTGCCGGACCTCCCCCGTCGTCCGGCGGCCGAGGGCGATCCCGTCCACCCGGATCAGCCCTTCGTGCCCGACCAGCCCGACGGCGGCCATCAGGAGCGTCGTCTTGCCCGAGCCGTTGAGCCCGACGAGCGCCGCCCGTTCGCCCTCCCCGAGCTCGAACGTCAGCCCTGCGAGGACCGGCGGCGAGCAGGGCTCGTATCGGACCGTCACGCCGTCGAAGACGAGGGCCTTGCGTCCGCTCATCCGATCCAGCCCCAGCGCAGTCCCGCGGCCAGCAGCAGGACCCCGATCGCCGCGGCCAGCGCCGCGACGTCGGCCGGCCGAAGCTTCCCCCGGCCCAGGATGCGCAGATCGGCTTCGGCATAGCCCCGGAGCTCCATGGCTGCAGCCACGCGGTCGGCGCGGCCGATGATCCTCGGCATCCAGACGCGCGGCAGGGAGGCCGCCACCCTCCAGCCGGCCGAAGCGCGGCCCGAGCCTCCCCGCAGGGCCACGGCGGAGGCGATGCGCCCGGTTTCGGCGAGCAACGTCCCCGTCTGCTGGACGATCTGGATGAGGACGGCCGAAATGACTCGAGGCAAAGGGAGAGCCAGAAGCCCGCGGCGCAGGTCGCTGGCGCTGAGCGCGGTCATCGTCGCCGCAGCCACGCACAGTCCGGCCAGCCCATGGAGAAAAGCATCCCAGGGAGCGGCCAGGGCGACCGCCAGGCGCTCCGGGCCCGCGGCCGCCGTCCGCGGAGACAGGAGGAAAGGAGCCAGGAGGAAGTACGGCAGGAAGGCGGCCAGGCCCAGGAAGACGAACGACCTGAGCGCCTTGCGGGGCATGCCGCACCCGGCCGCCCAGCCGGCCGCTATGGCCGCGCTGAGCGCGATCCCCTCCCCGCGCCCCGACGGAGCCGCCAGGCAGGCGGCAAATAGGATCGCGCCGGCGGCAATCCGGCTCTGCGGGGCGAGCCGGGACACCGGTCCCCGGCCGGAACCCCACAGCTCGTGCCAAAACGCTCTCATCTGCGCTCCGGCCGCGCTTTCAGCTCAATCCCCCGCCAAGCCGTCCCGGACGGCCGTGACCAGGTAATTGTCTTCGCCGTCTATGACCGTTTCCGGACGGAAGCCGCGCCGGCTCAGCAGCTCGGCCGTTTCGCGCGCCGGCGGCAGGAGGTCGCGGCCGATGGCCCCGCCCGCCCCGGCGTGGATGCCGTTGATCCTGGCCCGCGAAGACAGGTGCCAGACATGGAGACGGCCGCCGGGCCTCAGGACCCGGCGGATCTCGGCCGCGGCCGCGTCGCGATCGTCGATGTGAGGCCATACCGAGAAGCAGATGACCCGGTCGAACGAGGCGGCCGGGACGGGCAGCCGCCGGATGTCGGCGACCAGCCAATCGGCTCGCGGGTCCCGGACCTTGCTCCGCGCCTCCCCGACCATCCGGGCCGAGAAGTCCACGGCCACGACCCGGCCGGCCTCGGAAAACCGGGCCAGGAGGGCCAGTGTCAGGTTGCCGGTCCCGCAGCCCGCGTCCAGCACGGCTTCGTCCGGCCCGACCCCGAGGCCCTCTAGTACCGAAGCGAGACGCGCCTCGAGCGCCGACAGGTCCTCCCAGCCGTCCCAGCGGTCCGCTATCGAATCGAAATAGGCCCTGCGGGCGTCATCCCCGGCCGGAGACACGGCTGGCCCGCTGCCGCGCCGGAGCCTGGCCAGGGGCGGAACGGCGATAACCATCAGCACGAGGCCGGGCCAGCCGCTCAGGACCGAGAGGCCGGCCATGAACGCCGCCGGAAGACCGATCGCCAGGAAGACCGCGTAGGCCAGCCCGACGTAGAGGACCCGGCCGAAGAGGAGCGCCGGAGCGAGGACGAGCAGCTCGTTGGCCCGGGGCCGCCGGCTCACGATGGCCGAGATGAGCGCGGCCATGGCCGCCAGCTCGAGCGCCATGAGCCCGGCCACGGGCGGATAGAGCGGGGGCATGCCGGTCAGGACGCCGGACAGGACCGGCACGACGAGGGCCGTGGCCGCGGCGGCGCCCGGGCGCACGAAAAAAGCCAAGGTCACGAGCGGCAGGTACATGGGCATAAACACGTGGCCCAGCCGCAGGAGATGGAAGATCACGGGCAGGAGAAGGGCCGCCGCGCCGAACAGGCCGCAGTAGGCGAGATCGCGCGCCGAGGGACGGCCCCTCATCGGGCCGCCCGGTCGGTTCGGGTCGGGGGCATAGTAGCACCTCTTTCCTTATTCGTGGCACCACTATTCTAAGGCAGGTCCCGGGGCCTGTCAAGGATGAGCGCCCGCCCGGGCGGCCTCAGCGGAGCTTCCGGCCCGTGCTGGCCATATTGACCGTTCCCTGGAGGACGCCCTTGACCGAGCGCAGGGACTCGGACAGCCGGCGGACATCCCCGGCCCGGCCCCTGACGGCGATGATCTCAAGGCAGAGGTCCCGGTCGAGATGGATATGCTGGGTGGACAGGATCAGGTCATGGGCGTCGTGCTGGATGTCCGTTAGCCGCCCGACTAGGTCCTTGCGGTGATGTTCGTAGACGAGAGTGACGGCGCCGGCCACCTCGCCGTCGCCGCGCCATTCCTCCTCGACCAGCGCTCCCCGGATCAGGTCGCGGAAGGCCTCGGACCGGCTGGCCAGGCCGCGGCCGGCGACGAGGGCGTCGAACCGGCGGAGCAGGTCCTTCTCCAGCGAGACACCGAAGCGAACTATCTCTTTCAATGGCCTGAACCCGGGTCTGGGATAAGGAAATACCATGGAACCGGGCCCGAGTCAATCCGCCCCGCGGCGGCTCGCCCTATTGCCGGTGGAGGACCAGGTCGAGCAAAGCCTCTTCGGGGCTGCCCGGCGTGAAATCGTACAGCACGTGGCCGTCGTTGAGGGTCAGGTTGTCGCCGGACAGAGTGTAGTCGAACTGCGTCGTGCCGCTGTTCCCGGACGTCCAGGTCAGGGTCAGGACGTCGGTGGAAGCCGACCATGTTCCGCCCGCGACGACCGCGCTCTCGCCGGGATCCGTAATCGTCAAGGTGAAGGTCGTGGCGTTGAGGACCAGCACGGCCGTCGAACCCCCGGCCACGATGTCGACCTTGGTGCTCGAGTTGGCCGCGCTCGTATATTCGGCCTTGGTGGCGTTCCAGGTGCCGAGGAAGCTCTCGGTGTCCTCCGGGCCGGCGCTGCTCTTGCATCCGGCGGAAACCAGGACGGCGGCAATGATGAGGACGGCGACGACGCTTTTCATTGGACCTCCCTTTCTGCGAAGAGGGAACCCGAAGCGGCATCGTCAACGATTCCCGCCCCGGCTTCCGTTGGGACTACCATAATCCCGTTTGAGGACGGCCGTCAAGGGCGGGCCGATCGGTCGGCCGAAGATAAGCCGCGCCGGGGGGAGGGTCCGAAGGCCTGGCGCCGGCCTGTCCGCGACCAGCTCAGCCCCTGATGCTGACGCTGTATTCAGCGGTCGGCCTGGCCGAAGCCATGATCTTTTCCGCGGACAGGGCGTTGGCCAGGATGCCGAACCCGGTCAGGGTGAGCAGGACGGCCACCAGGGCGATGGCGACTCTCGTGCGGAGCTTCATGATATCCTCCATATCTCGTTTGATTTCTTTTGCCTGGACATACTATTAGACGTATTGACCGGGCGAAAGGTTCCATGCGTTCTACGAAGGCCGGGTGGGGGGAACTGAACGAGAGGGGGCGCCGGAGCTGCGCTTCGGCCTGTCAACGAACGATGACTATGACGATCGCCGATCAGCTCAGCGCGAAATCCACCGCGGCCGCGGCGTGCAGGGCGGTCGTGTCAAATACAGGCACGGGGCTGTCCTTGGCCTTGATAAGGAGTGGGATCTCGGTGCAGCCGAGGATGACGCCCTGGGCGCCCCGCCGGACCAGGCCCTCGATGATCCCGGCGTAGGCCCGGCGCGATTCCTCGCGGACGATGCCCCGGCCGAGCTCGTCGTAGATGACATTGTGGACGACGGCCCGCTCCGGGGCGTCCGGCACCAGGACCTTCAGTCCGTGCTCTTTCTCCAGGCGCGCCCGGTAGAAGTCCATCTCCATCGTGTAGCGGGTGCCGAGCAGCCCGACCGTCTTCATGCCCCGGCCCTTGACGGACGCGGCGGCCGCGTCGGCGATGTGGATGATCGGCAGCCGGACGGCCGCGGCGATGTCCGGGGCCAGCTGGTGCATGGTGTTGGCGCAGATGACGATGGCCTCGGCCCCGGCCGCTTCGAGGGTCCTGGCGGCCGCGACCATCAGCCGGCCCAGGCCCGACCAGTCCCCTTTCTCCTGGAGGTCTTCGACCGGCGCGAACTCGACCGAGACCATGACCATCGCGGCCGAGTGATGGCCGCCCAGCCGCTCCTGGACGCCCTGGTTGATGAGCCGGTAGTAATCGACGGTCGAATGCCAGGTCGTGCCGCCGATGAGGCCGAGCGTCCTCACGGCCGCGCCTCAGCCCTTGCTCATCTGGTTGAGGAAATCCTGGTTGGTCTTGGTCTTGCCCAGCTTGTCGATCAGCATTTCGACGGCCTCGACTTCGTTCATCTGGCTGAGGACCTTGCGCAGGATCCAGATGCGGTTGAGGTCCTGCTCCGGGATGAGCAGCTCTTCCTTGCGGGTGCCGGACCGGCTCATGTCGATGGCCGGGAAGACGCGCTTGTCGACCAGGCGCCGGTCGAGGTTGATCTCCATGTTGCCGGTGCCCTTGAACTCCTCGAAGATGACCTCGTCCATCCGGCTGCCGGTATCGATCAGGGCCGTGGCCAGGATGGTCAGCGAGCCGCCTTCCTCGACCTTGCGGGCCGAGCCGAAGAACTTCTTGGGCTTGTGCAGGGCGTTGGCGTCGATGCCGCCCGACAGGACCTTGCCCGAGGGCGGGACGATGGAGTTGTGGGCCCGGGCCAGGCGGGTGATGGAGTCGAGCAGGATGACGACGTCGCGCTTGATCTCGACCAGCCGCTTGGCCTTCTCCAGGACGATGTTGGCGACCTGGGCGTTGCGGGTCGGCGGTTCGTCGAAGGTCGAGGCCACGACCTCGCCGTTGACGCTCCGCCGGAAATCGGTGACCTCCTCGGGCCGCTCGGCGATGAGCAGGACGATGAGGAAGATCTCCGGGTGGTTCTTCTCGATGGACTTGGCGATCGTCTTGAGGATGGTCGTCTTGCCGGCCCGGGGCGGCGAAACGATCAGGCCGCGCTGGCCCTTGCCGATGGGCGTCAGCAGCTCCATGACCCGGGCGTTCATGTTCTTGGGGTTGCCGTCCTGGAGCTTGATCATCTCGAACGGGTAGAGCGGCGTCAGGCCCTCGAAGTTGACGTTCCGCCGCTCCTCGATGATGACGTCGGGGTGCATGAAGTTGACGGCCTCGATCTTGATCAGGGCGAAGTACTTCTCCCCGTTCTTGGGGGCCCGGACGACGCCGGAGATGGTGTCGCCCGTCCGCAGCTGGAACTTGCGGATCTGGGAGGGCGAGACATAGATGTCGTCCTGGCTCGGCAGGTAGCTGAACTCGGGGGCGCGGAGGAAGCCGAAGCCGTCCTCCAGGCACTCCAGGACGCCCTCCGAGAAGAGCAGGCCCTGTTTCTTGGCCTGGGCCTCGAGGATCTTGAAGATCAGGTGGTGCTTGCTCGAGCCGTCGATCTCGTCCTCGGGCAGGCCGACGGCGGCGGCGGTCTGGGCCAGGGCGTCGGGGTCCTGGGACTCGAGGTCGATGAGGTTGTATTCCCTGTTGGCGGGCGGGGCGTCCGGGGTTCCGTTCTTCTTCGTCACCATGTGTAATTCACTCCCAAGGAGAATTGCCGGCACCGATTATGCGGTCTGCTACGGTCTTCAGCTCAAACGGTCTTCAGTTGGTCAGGGGCGGCTCCTTCGCCGCCTCCCCCTCGGCCGGGCGGGCCGCCGGGCGCTCCGCCTCGGCCGGCTTGGCGTCGCGGCTCTCGGCGGGCTTCTTCGGCAGCTCGCGGGTCAGGGCGATCTTCAGGACCTCGTCCATAGTTTCGACGAGGTGGATGGTCATCCCGGTCTTGAGGACCTTGGGCAGGTCCTTGAGGTCGGGTTGATTGTCGAGGGGCAGGATGGCCTCGCGGAGGCCCTCCCGGTAGGCGGCCAGCAGCTTTTCCTTGACGCCGCCGACGGGCAGGACCCGGCCCTTCAGCGTGATCTCCCCGCTCATAGCCACCCTGTTGCGGACCGGGATGTCGGTCAGCAGCGAGATGATGGCCGTGGCGATGGTGATGCCGGCCGAGGGGCCTTCCTTGGGCGTCGATCCTTCGGGCACGTGGATATGGATATCGGAATTGCGGTGGAGGTCCCGGGCGATGTCGAGCTCGTAGATCTTGCCGCGGACGAAGGAGAAGGCCGTCTGGGCGGATTCCTGCATGATCTCGCCGAGCTGCCCGGTCAGGGTGAAGCTGCCCTTGCCGTGGACCTTGGTGGCCTCGAACCGGAGCAGCTCGCCGCCGAACTCGGTCCAGGCCATGCCCGTGGCGACCCCGATCTCGTCCCGCTTGTCGAACTCGGAGCGGCGGTACTTCGGGATGCCCAGATAGGCCTCGAGGTTCTTCGGCGTGATGTGTTCCTTGTGCTCCTTGCCCTGCTCGACGACCCGCTTCACGACCTTGCGGCAGACCGTGGTGATCTCCCGCTCCAGGTTCCGGACGCCGGCCTCGCGGGTGTAGCTGCGGATGAGCTTGACCAGGGCGTGGTCGCTGAACTTGATGTTGGCCTCGGTCAGGCCGTGGGCCTCCATCTGCTTCGGCAGGAGGAAGCGCTTGGCGATCTCGAGCTTCTCGTCCTCGGTGTAGCCGGGGATGCGGATGATCTCCATGCGGTCGATCAGCGGCTTGGGGATCGGATCGAGCAGGTTGGCCGTGACGATGAACATGACCTGGGACAGGTCGAAATCGGTGTCGATGTAGTGGTCGAGGAAGGTGCTGTTCTGCTCCGGGTCGAGGACCTCCATCAGGGCCGAGGCCGGGTCGCCCCGGAAATCCATGCTCATCTTGTCGACCTCGTCGAGGAGGAAGACGGGGTTCTTGGTCCCGGCGCGCTTGATCATCTGGATGATCCGGCCGGGATAGGCCCCGATGTAGGTCCGCCGGTGGCCCCGGACCTCAGCCTCGTCGCGGACGCCGCCGAGCGACAGCCGGACGAACTTGCGGCCGGTGGCCCGGGCGATGGATTTCCCGAGGGAGCTCTTGCCCACGCCCGGAGGCCCGATCAGCCCGAGGATGACGCCCCGGGGGTTCTTGACCAGCTGGCGGATGGACAGGTACTCGAGGATGCGCTCCTTGACCTTCTCCAGGCCGTGATGGTCCTCGTTGAGGATCCTATCGGCTTCCTTGAGTTCCCTCTTCTCCCTGGTCTTCTTGACCCAGGGCAGGGAGATGAGCCAGTCGAGATAGTTGCGGCTGACCGTGGCTTCCGCGGACATCGGGGGCATGGACTCCAGCCGCTCGATCTCCTTGTAGGCCTTCTCCTGGGCGTCCGGCGGCATCTTGGCCTTGGCCACTTTCTGGCGCAGCTCCTCGATCTCGTTCGGCTGCTCCTCCTTGCGGCCGCCCGGCAGGCCCGGCGGGAAGGGCTTCTGGCCGCCGGCCGCCTGGTCCTTGAACGAGGCCCGGCGCCGGCCCGCCGCCCGGTTGGGGTCCTTCTGGTAGGCCGAGTGGATCTTCAGGATCTCGTTCTCGAGGACGTAGTTGAGGCGCCGCAGGCGTTCGAAGCTGTTGACCGTCTCGAGGAGGTTCTGCTTCTCTTCGAGGGGCATGTAGACGTGGGAGGCGATGATGTCGGTGATCCGCTCGGGGGTGTTCTCCCGGAGGGCCGGGATGATCGAGTCGAGGTTGGTGTTCTGGTTGAGCTTGAGATAGTCCTCGAAGAGGGCCAGGACCCGCTTCAGCAGCTCCCGGGACTCGGGCAGGTGGTCGTCGACTTCCTTGATGGCCTTGGCCAGGATCTGGTAGTAGGGATAGGTGCTCAGGTACTCGACGATCCGGGCCCGGCTCTTGCCCTCGACGATGACCTTCATGTTCCGGTCGTCGCTCTTGATGGTCCGGATGATCTTGGCCGTCACGCCGACCGAGTAGATATCCTTGGGGGCCGGGTTGTCGACGGAGGCGTCCATCTGGGCGGCCAGGAAGATCAGCTTGTCCTTCTCGGCGGCCCGTTCCAGGGCCTGGACGGAGGAGGACCGGCCGACGATGAAGGGCACCAGGGTGGCCGGGAACACGACGAGGTCCCTCAGGGGGATGAGGGGTATGTTCTTGAGGACCTCGGTGTGTTCGTTGGAATCCTGCATTCTACGCTCCGGGCCCGAGGGGGCCCCCGGCCGGTTCAGGCATGCGGCTCATGAGGGACCGGGATTTGAGCCGCCTCTCGCCGACGTGACGCGCTCATCAGGGAGGCGTGGGAACTGAACCTTGGTCAACTCATTATAGCCATTTTCATGAGAAAGTCAACTGTCTTGCGGAAGAGCAGGTTCTCGGCCATTTCCTCGCGGCGGGAGGGGTCCCGGCGGATCATGTCCCCCAGGGCGGCCTCGGGGATGCCGTTGGCCTGGGCCAGGCCTCGGACCTCGGCCTGGACCTCCTCGTCGGTCACGCCGAAGCCCTCCTTCTGGGCGATCTTCTCGAGGATCAGGTGGTTGGTCAGGTGCTCGACGGCCTGGCGGCGGGCCTCGGCCTTCAAGCCCTCCACGGCTTCCGGGGCCAGCGGACGGCCCCCCAGGGAGGACAGCAGGCGGCGCAGGACGGCCAGGGTCTCCCGCTCCGCGACCGATTCCGGCAGCTCCAGGGAGACCTTGCCGGCGATGGCCTTGAGGACCTCGGAGGCCGCCTCGTTCTGGCTGGCCCGCTCCCGGCCGGCCTGCAGCTCTTTGCGGACCTTGTCCCGAAGGGCCGCCAGGCCCTCGGGCGTCCCCATGGTCTTGGCGAACTCGTCGTCCAGGGTGGCCAGCTTCTTCTCCTTGAGCTCACGCAGCTTGAGGCTATAGACGATGGTCTTGCCGGCCACGCGCCGGTTGGCGTGGCCCTTGGGATAGGAAACCTCGAAGGAGCGCTCCTCCCCCGGGGTCATGCCCGCGATCTTCTCGTTGAGGGCCGGCTCGTTGTCGGCGTGGCCGACCAGGACCACGGCCTTTTCGACCGGCAGGAGACGCCTGGTCGCCGCGTCCCGGCCCTGCATCTCGACGGCGGCGTAATCCCCGCCGGCCGCTCCCCTTCCCTCGACGGGGACGAGCTCCGCGGCCCGGGCCCGGACGTCCTCGAGGGCCTTGTCCACGTCCGCCTGGGCGATCTCGACCGGCTTCTTCTGGACCTTGACCGCCCGGTAGTCGGGCAGGTCGAAGTCCGGCAGCACTTCGAAGGAGGCCGTGCAGCGCAGGGGCTGGCCCTCGTCATGCTTCAGGTCCTTGAGCTCGGGCACATTGACCGGGTTCAGGCGGAGGCCCTTGAGCTCGTCCTCGAGCACCCGGGGGATGAGCGAATCGTAAGCGTCGTGCCGGATGTCGTGGTCGAAGAGGGCCCGGACCTGCTCCCGCGGGGCGTGGCCCTTGCGGAAGCCGTCGAGCTTGGCTTTGCTGACGTATTCGCCGAGGATCCGCTCGTATTCCTGGCGGAACTCCTCGTCGGGGATCTCGAGCTCGATCTCCTTGCGGCTCGGGCTCACGTCGATCAGGCGGCTGTGTCGGCCTTCTGCGTTCATTGTCGTGTCTCTTTCCTGTCTTGGGATATCACGGGCGGCGCCGGGGGCCGGGCCCGCGCGGCGCCGGACGTCAGTAGGCAGAGCGGGACTCGAACCCGCACTCCTTCATCAGGAACTAGGTCCTAAGCCTAGCGCGTCTGCCAATTCCGCCATCTGCCCTTTCGGGCCCGGCCTGGCCGGGTCCTGCGTTCGTCAATGGATGTGCTTCTTTATCTTCTCGGCCATGGCCGGGTCGATGGCCGCCAGCTTGTTGTATATCTCCTTGGCGCTGTACATGTCCTTCAGGTTGATATAGACGATGGCCAGGTTGGCCATGGCCACGGAGTTGTCGGGCTTGAGCTCGATGGCCTTCTTCAGCGGCGCCACGGCCGCCTCGTAGTTCTTGGCCTGGATGTAGGCGACGCCGATGTTCAGGGGCCCGGCCGAGTCATCGGGCGCCAGCTCGGAATATTTCTTGTAGGCCTCGGCCGCCTCTTTGAACTTCTTGACGTTGAAGTAGGACGAGCCGATCTGGTACCAGGCGTGCGGGAAATCGGGCTTGACCGCCAGCGCCTGCTGGAACGCGGCCACGGCCTGGTCGTAATCCGGCACCTTGAAGTAGGCCATGCCGAGATAATAGAAGTTCGTCTCGTTCTTGGGATCGAGCTCGATGATCTTCTTGAGCGGAACGACGGCCTTGTCGAACTTCCCGGCCGCGTCGTACATCTGGTAGGCTTGGCGGAAATAGTTCTTGGCCTCGGCCGGGTTGAGGCCGGCCATGGCCGTGTAGACGCCCTCGGCCTCCTCGAGACGGCCGGCCTTGACGTAGGCCTCGGCCAGGGATTCGCGGACCTTGAGGTCCGACGGCTGGGCCTTCTGGGCCTCGACGAGGGCGGCGATGGCCGCGTCGTACTCCCCGAGCTGGGTCCGGCAGAAGCCGAGGCGCCACTGGGCCCTGAAGGCGTCGGCCGGGGCGAGGGCGACGTACTTCTCGTAGGCCGCGGCGGCCTTGGCGAAATCGGCCGCGGCCTCCCAGGCGGAGCCGATGTCGAACTGGACTTCCTTGCCCGCATAGCCCAGGCCGGCCGCCTTCTCCAGGGCCTCGGCGGCGTCCTTGTACTGGGTCTGCTTGAACAGGATGCTGCCCAGGCCGTAGAAGGCGTCGGCCCGCTGCGGGTCGAGCTCGGTGATCTTGCGGTAGGCCGTAACCGCGGCGGCATAGTCGCGCTGGCGCGAATAGATCTCGGCCAGCTGGAGATGCCCCTGGACGTCAGCCGGGTTGGCCCGGACGGCTTTTTCCAGGTGGTAGCGGGCCGTCGACAGGTCCTCGAGCGCCATGGCCGTCCGGGCGCCGAAGCTGTTGCCGTCGGCCGCTTCGAAATAGTTCTCCGGGGTCTGCGATTTGAAGGCCGTGACGCCCGGCGTCCGGGGCACACCGGTGAGCACGCTGACGGGCAGGCCGAAGCGGACGTTCTTCTCGCCGACGACGAGCATGCCGACGAGCTGGCCGTTGACGTCGACGAGCGGGCCGCCCCGGAACTGATCGGCCGCCGGCATGGAGATCTCGATGATCTTGCCCACCGGGCCGGCGTCGACGATCCGGCGGAACGTGCCCTCGACGACGACGATGCTGCCGAGCTCGTTCGATCCCAGGGCGAACAGGCGGGCTCCCGCGGCCAGGCTGTCGAGTGAGCCGACTGGCAGGGCCTGGAGCTTGCCTTTCAGCTTGAGCAGGGCGACATCGTGGGCCTTGTCGACCCCGAGAAGGCCCTCTATCTTGACCTTCTTCCCCCTGATGTTGAAGCCCTCGACGTCGAAGGCCTGGGAGACGATATGATAGTTCGTGACGACGATATCCTCGCCCAGGGCCAGGGCCGAACCCTTCGGGAGCTCGACCTTGTCGGCCCCGTAGCTGGTGAGCGCTATGACGCTCGAACCCGCCTGGCCGAGGATGTTATTGGTCTCCTCGGTCTGGGCCGCGGCCCAGGACGAGGCCAAGATGACGGCGGCGACGAGCGCCAGGCCGGCTTTGCGATCATGGAACATCGCATCCTCCTCTGCAGCGAATAGGACGGGCTGCTCTTCTAATTTACTTGGGAGGTCCGTCCCTGTCAATGAATTCTCCGGCCCGGTGACACCGCTCCCCGTTCGGGCTAGAATATCGTCCATGGCGACCATGCCGGGCCCGCGGACCGTGCGCCGGATCTGGCTCCTGACCGTCTGCGGCACGGCGTGCTGGCTGGCCGGCATCTTCCTGGCCCCCGGGCTGGCCGCCCGCGGCGCCGGCGGCGCGTCCCGCGTCTTCTACGCCCTCTATGCCCCGGTCTGCCATCAGATCCCCGGCCGCTCGTTCCGCCTCCACGGCTATCCCCTGGCCGTCTGCGGCCGCTGCCTGGGCATCTACGCGGGGTTCGCGGCCGGGCTGCTGTTCTATCCGCTGGTCCGGGGTTTTTCCCGGACAGACCTGCCGAGGGCCCGTCTATTCGTTCTCCTGACCGTGCCTCTGGCGATCGACGGCCTGGCCGGCCTCCTGGGGGTCTGGCGGAGCCCGATCGGGCTCAGGTTCGCCACGGGCCTTGTCTGGGGCATCCTCCTGCCCTATTATTTCGTGGCCGGTCTGGTCGACCTCGCCCGGGCGCGGCGGGAGCGGGCGGCCGCCCGGGCACTTGAAAAGGCCGGCCAGACGAAATAGAATACCCGTCGCCGTTCAGGAGGAGACATGATCTCTCAGAAACCGCGATATTTACGGCCCGCCCTGATGGCAGGAACTGTCGCCGGCCTCCTGTCCGGGCTGCCGCTCGTCTCGGCCGGGAACTGCTTTTGTTGTCTCTGGATCATAGGGGGCGCGGCCATGGCCGTGCGGCTCCTGGCCAAGGAGACGCCCGCCGTCCTGAACTCGGGCGACGGGGCCCTCGTCGGGGCCCTGACGGGCATCGTCGCCGCCGTCGTGCAGTCGTTCGTCTCCCTGCCCTTCCGGTCCTTCGATCCGGAGCAATTGCAGAAGGCCATGGACCTGGTCTCCGGTCTCGGAATCGGGGTCCCGCCCAACGTCGTCGACGAGGCGTCCCGCATGAGCTCCAGGTTCATGTCGCCGGGCTGGTTCCTCCTGTTCCTTCTCTTCTCCGCGGTCGTGATGTGCCTCGTCGGCGCCCTGGGCGGCGTCATCGGCGTCTCGCTCTTCGTCAAGAGAGCAGCGCCGCCCGTGCCTCCGCCGCCGGCCGATCCCGCCCAGACCCCTCCGGGGCCCTCCGATGCGGCATAAGACCAAGGTCATCGTCAATCCCGCCTCGAACCGGGGCCGGACCCGCATGCGCTGGGGCGAGATCCGTGAAGGCCTGAAGAGCTTCATCCGCGAGTTCAAGTACGAATTCACCGAGAAGCCCCTGCACGCCACCGACATCGCCCGCGAGGCCATCAAGGACGGCGCCGACCTGGTCATCGGCGTCGGCGGCGACGGGACGATGAACGAGATCGCCAACGGCTTCTACGAGGACCGCCGCATCATCAACCCCGAGGCCGCCCTCGGGATCGTCCCCGCCGGGACCGGCTGCGACCTGATGCGCAGCCTCAATATCCCGCACGGGCTCAAGGGCGCCCTCCAGGTCCTCGCGGACGTCCCGGCCGTCAGCATGGACGTCGGCCAGGTCCGTTACCGGACGAACGACGGCCGGGAGGAGGACCGCCTCTTCCTCAACATCGCCGATTTCGGCCTGGGCGGCGAAGTCGTCCGCGAGGTCACCGAGCGGCGGCTCCAGCGCAAGGCCTCCTCCTACATCCGCTGCCTGGTCACGACCATGGCCCGCTACAGGAACAAGCGGGTCCATATCCGGGTCGACGGCCGGACGCTCCCCGACGGCGAGTACCTCATCGGCGCGGTGGCCAACGGGCGGATCTTCGGCAAGGGCATGAAGGTGGCGCCGGACGCCCGCCTGGACGACGGCCTCTTCGACAGCGTCCTCATCCGCGGCTTCCGGTTCTTCGAATTTTGCCGCCACGGCTGGAAGCTCATGAACGGCACCCACGTCACCCACCCCAAGGTCACCGTCGTGCGCGGCCGGACGGTCGAGGCTTGGCCGGAAGAGGGAGAGCAGGTCCTGCTCGAGCTCGACGGCGATCAGGTCGGCCGCCTGCCGGCGACGTTCGAGATCATCCCCCGCGACCTCCTGGTCAAGGGCTTCCTCCAGCCCGCTCGCTGACCGCGAGGCCTATTTTTTCTTGATCTGCTCGGGATCGTTCACCAGCACCGTGCGCCCGTTCTCGTCCTTGACCATGAAGGTCGGGTTCTTGCTCGTCACGGTGGGCTTCTTGTAGGACTTCATGATGCCGGCGATATAGGACCTCGTCTCCGGGTAAGGCGGGATGCCCTTGTACTTCCGGACGGCCTCCTGGCCGGCGTTGTAGGCGGCCAAGACGAGCCTGGTCTGCCCGTTGTAGAGCTTGACCAGGTCCTTGAGGTAGCGCACGCCGCCCTCGATGTTCTGGGCGGCGTCGAAGACGTTCCGGACGCCGTACTGGAGGGCCGTGGCCGGCATCAGCTGCATCAGGCCCATGGCCCCGGCCGACGAGATGGCAAAGGCGTCGTAATTGGATTCGGCCCGGATGACGATGTGGACGAGCTCGGGATCGATGCGGTGCTTCCCGGCCACCTTCTTGACGATGGGGTTGTAGAGCTTGCGCAGGTCCCCGGCCGTGGCCGCGACGAGGCCCGGCGCGAGGGCCAGGAGGAGCGCCGCCGCGAGTGACCGCTTGGTGCCGTTCATAGTCATCCGCCCTTATCCTGTCAGAAGCCGGGCCGGCCGGCAATCCCCGGCAAGGGTGAATCGGGGGGTCAGCCGGCCTGCCGCCCGACCAGCCCGGGAACGAGGCCCAGGGCCTTGTCGAGATCCCCGGCGCCCGGACCGCCGGACTGGGCGAAATCGGGCCGCCCGCCTCCCCCGCCGCCGATGACCGGGGCCAGCTCCTTGATCAGGGCGCCGGCCTTGATCCGTCCCGTCAGGTCCTTGGTCACGCTGACGACGAGGAAAGCCTTGCCCTCCGTGACCGCGCCGAGCGCGACAACGCCGCTGCCGAGGTTGGACTTAAGGGCGTCGGCCGCGTCGCGGAGCTCGGGCATGGTCAGGCCGTCCATCCTCTGAACGTGGACGGCCACGCCCTGGACCGTGCTGACCTGGGCCGGGGACCCGGCGGCCGCGCCCGAAGCGATCCCGCCCGCTCCGGCGATGATCGCCTTCCTCTGCTCCCGGACCTCCTTCTCCAGCTCGTCGACGCGGGCCCGGAGCTTCTCGACCCGGGCCGGCAGGTCCCGGCGGGCCACTCCCAGGGTCCTTTCCAGGCCATCGAGCGCTTCCTCGAGCTCCCGGACGTAGCGATAGGCGCCTGCGCCGGTCACGGCCTCGATGCGCCGCATGCCCGCCGCGACGCTCGTCTCAGCCACGATCTTGAACAGACCGATCTGACCCGTGGCCCGGACGTGGACGCCGCCGCAGAGCTCCTTGCTGACGTCGCCGATGCCGACGACACGCACCGACTCCCCGTACTTCTCCTCGAAGATGGCCATGGCCCCTTCGCGGATGCCCTCGTCGAGCGAGGTGACGCGGGTTACAACGGGGATGTCGGCCCGGATCCCGGCGTTGACGATCTCCTCTACGCGGCCGATCTCCTCCGGCGACAGCGCAGCGAAGTGGGTGAAGTCGAAGCGCAGGCGCTCCGGCGAGACGAGGGACCCGGCCTGCTTGACGTGGTCGCCCAGGACCTGACGCAGGGCCGCGTGCAGGAGATGCGTGGCGGTGTGGTTGTTCGAAACAGCCTGCCGGCGGACGAGATCGGGCGCCGCGTCGACGCGGTCGCCCTCGCAGAGCTCGCCTGACAGGACCTTGACGGCGTGGACGATGAGCTCGGGGGTGGCGAAGGTGACGTTCTCGACAAGGGCCGACGCGCCCGGGCCCTTGAGCGAGCCCGCATCGCCGACCTGGCCGCCGGCCTCGGCGTAGAACGGCGTCTCCTCGAGGATGACCTCGCCGCGGTCGCCGGCCTTCAGGCTGCCGGTCCGGCGGCCGTCCTTGAGCAGGCCCAGGACCCGGACGTCGGCCAGCTCCGGCGCTTCGTGGACGCGGGAGCGGACCTTGAGGTCCTTGAACTCCTCGTAGACCTCCTTCTCCCGGCGCTTGGCCTCGCCTTTCCAGGACAGGCGGGCCCGGTTCTTCTGCTCCTCGAGCTCCCGGCCGAAGCCGGCCTCGTCGACGGTCATGGCCTTCTCCCGGGCCAGCTCCTGGGACAGGTCGAGGGGGAAGCCGAAGGTGTCGTAGAGCCTGAAGACCTTGTCGCCGGGGAGCTCCGTTCCTCCGGCGGCCCGCGTCTCCTGGATGGCCTGGTCGAAGAAGCGCAGGCCGGACGAGAGCGTGTAGGCGAAGCGCTCCTCCTCGGCCAGGCAGACCTTGGAGATGTATTCGGCCGAGGTCAGGAGCTCGGGGTAGGCCTCCTTCATGAGGTCCGCGACCCGGCCGACGAGCTCGTACAGGAAGGGCTGGTCGAGGCCGATGAGGCTGCCCTGCCGGCAGGCCCGGCGGATGATCCGGCGCAGGACGTAGCCGCGGCCGTCGTTGGCCGGCGACACGCCGTCGCCGATGAGGAAAGTCACGGCCCGGATATGGTCGGCGATGACGCGGACGGCCACGTCGCCCTCGTCCCCCGCGGGGTATTCGCGGCGGGCCATGGCGCAGGCGCTCTCGATGAGCGGCCTGAACAGGTCGGTGTCGTAGTTGCTGCGCTTGCCCTGGATGACCGCGGTGATCCGTTCGAGGCCCATGCCGGTGTCGATCGAGGGCGAGGGCAGCGGCCGGAGGACGCCGTCGTCGCCCTGATCGAATTCCATGAAGACGAGGTTCCAGAGCTCGACGAAGCGGTCGCTGCCGGACTCGATCAGCCGGTACGGGTCGCCCGGCTCGATCGCGGCGCCGAGGTCGTAGTGGATCTCGGAGCAGGGACCGCACGGCCCGGTGTCGCCCATGGCCCAGAAGTTGTCCTTCTTGCCGAAGCGGAAGATCCGCTCCCTGGGGACGCCGACCTCCTCGGCCCAGAGGCGGTAGGCCTCGTCGTCGTCGAGATAGACCGTGGCGTAGAGGCGGTCGATGGGCAGGCCGAAGACCCGGGTGACGAGCTCCCAGGCGGAGGCGATGGCTTCGCGCTTGAAGTAGTCCCCGAACGAGAAATTGCCGAGCATCTCGAAGAAGGTGTGGTGCTTGGCCGTCCGGCCGACGGTCTCGAGGTCGTTGTGCTTGCCGCTGACGCGCATGCACTTCTGGACGGTGGCCGCCCGGGTGTAGCCGCGCTTCTCGAGCCCCAGGAAGACGTTCTTGAACTGGTTCATCCCGGCGTTGGTGAACAGGATGGTCGGATCGTCCTTGGGCAGGAGCGACGAGCTCCGCACGATCTTGTGTCCCCGCTCGGCGAAGAACCGGAGGAAGGTCTCGCGGACGCCCTGGGCCGTCATTTCGGCTCTTCTTCCGGTCCCCCCTCGGCCCGCTCGACCTTGCTCATGCCCTTTTCCATCTCCTCGACGGCCATGTCGAGGGTCGACTGGATGCCCATGATGCGGAGCTTGAAGTTGTCGGGGTTGGAGGAATATTTCAGGCCCTGTTCGAACGAGATGTACCCGTCGCGGTAGAGCTGGTAGATGGACTGGTCGAAGGTCTGCATGCCGTACTGGGAGACGCCGGCCGTGATGGCGTCGCGGATGAGCATCGTCTTGTCCTTCTCGGCGATGCACTCCTGGATGTAGGGCGTGGCGATCATGGCCTCGACGGCAGGGACCCGGCCCTGGCCGTCCATGCGCGGGATCAGGCGCATGGAGATGATGGCCTTGAGGATCGAGGCCATCTGCAGGCGGACCTGGCGCTGATGGTGCGGCGGGAAGACGGAGATGATGCGGTTGATGCTTTCCGGCGCGTCGAGGGTGTGGAGCGTGCTCAGGACGAGGTGGCCGGTCTCGGCGGCCAGCAGGGCCGTGTCGATGGTGTCCAGGTCGCGCATCTCGCCGACCAGGATGACGTCGGGGTCCTCGCGCAGGCAGCCGCGCAGGCCGCGGGCGAAGCTGGTGACGTCCATGCCGACCTCGCGCTGGCTGATGGTGCTCTTCTTGTCCTTGTGGAGGTACTCGATGGGGTCCTCGATGGTGATGATGTTCTCGCGGCGGAAGGTGTTGATGTAATCGACCATGGCCGCCAGGCTGGTCGTCTTGCCGCTGCCCGTCGTCCCGGTGACGAGGACCAGGCCGCGCTGGTAGAAGGCGATCTTCTCCAGGACCTCGGGCAGCAGCAGCTGCCGGATGGTCTTGACCTCGAGCGGGATGATGCGCAGGGCGATGGCCAGTGAGCCGCGCTGGTGATAGATCGAACCGCGGAAGCGGCCGAAGCCCGGCAGGCTGTAGGCCAGGTCGATGTCCAGGTCCTCGGCCAGTCGCTTGCGCTGGGCCTCGGTCATCATCTGGTCGGCCAGCTCCTCGCAGTCGGCGGCCGCCAGCCGGGGATAGCCGGTGAGCGGCGTGAGGGTGCCGTGTACACGGATCATGGGGTTGTTGCCGGCCTTGAAGTGAAGGTCGGAGGCGTCCCGCTCGATAGCGATCTTCAGGAACTCGTCGATGACCATGCGTTCCTCCTCGGGTGCCGCGTCAGACGAAGGTCAGCCAGCCGTGGGCGTCCGGCCGCCGGCCGTCGATGATCTCGAAGAAGGCCTTCTGGACCTTCTCGGTCAGTGGCCCGCGTTTGCCCGACCCGATGGTGATCTTGTCGATCGAACGGATGGGCGTGACCTCGGCCGCCGAGCCCGTGAAAAAAGCCTCCTCGGCGACATAGAGCATCTCCCGCGGGATGGTTTCCTCGATGACCCTGAGACCCATCTCCCGGAACAGGGTCACGATGGTGTCCCGGGTGATGCCCGGCAGGACCGAGGAGGACAGGGGCGGCGTCAGGACGGCGCCGTCGACGACGAGGAAGAGGTTCTCGCCGCTCCCCTCGCTGACGTGGCCGCGGATGTTCAGGGCGATGCCTTCCTCGTAGCCGTCGAGCATGGCCTCCATCTTGATGAGCTGGGAGTTCATGTAATTGGCCCCGGCCTTGGCCATGGCCGGGAAGGTGTTCGGGGCCATGCGCCACCAGGAGGAGACGCAGACGTCGATGCCGTTCTCCAGGGCCTCCGGGCCGAGATACTTGCCCCATTCCCAGACCAGGACGGCGCAATCGACGGGATTGGGGAACGGGTTGACGCCGAGCATGTTGTAGCCCCGGTAGACGATCGGCCGGATGTAGCAGGCCGGCAGCTTGTTGGCCCGGACGCATTCGACGACGGCGGCGTTGAATTGGTCCTGGGTATACGGGACGTTCATCCGATAGATCTTGCACGAGTTGTAGAGGCGGCGGGTGTGGTCCTTGAGCCGGAAGATGGCCGTCCCCTTCGGCGTCTCGTAGGCCCGCAGGCCTTCGAAGAGGCAGCTGCCGTAGTGGACGACATGGGAGGCCAGATGGATCGTCGCGTCCTTCCACGGGACGAGTTTCCCATTCTTCCAGACGACGCTCGTTTCCGAGAACGGGCTCATGAGCCCCTCCTTTGGAGGTATGCGCGGATGACTCCCTCGAGGGCCAATCCTATATCATCCCCCCCGGCGAAGTCAATCGCCTCCAGGGGGGAAATGACCCTGGCTACCGGGGGAAGTCCCGGGCGAGGAAGGGACGTCGCTATTCCGTGACCGGGACGATCTTCATGCTGGCTAAAATAGCCATAATGGTCGTCTGGTCGGAGGGCTCGAATCCTTCATCTCGTCCTTCTCGCGAAAGTTCTCGCTTTCTACCTAACCTAGTCGCCTTCAATCACGGAGCATCTCAATGAAGACCGTGCTATTCCGGTCGGCCGGTCCGCGTTGAAGGAAAGCAATAAAGCCGGCCAAGATTAGAGCTAGCGCGCTCATATCGTCCCCCACTATCCCCTGCTGAATGGACGGGATCTTTTTTTATATCAACGCATGAAACCGCAAATGTCAAGGACCATCTTTGAAGGAAACTGCCACCGTTGTTCTATGGATCATATGGCCCGCGGCTGGATTCCCGTCCGGTCCTGAAGCTCGAAGGGTCGCGCCAAACCCCGGATCAGGCCTTTGAGGAGCTGCCTGGTCTCGCCGGACGGCGCGCAAAGGCGGAGGTCCGGGGTCCCGGTCAGACGGTTTCGCCGCAGTAGGGGCAGGCCCGCGACCGGGGCGGCAGGGGCCGGCGGCAGTTCCAGCAGAAGGCCGCCGTCTTCTGCTCCCGGGCCCGGATCCGGATCATGATGTCGTCGATCTCCGAGGTCTTCGGCGTCTTGCCCTTGTAGAGCGACAGGTCGCGGATGATCTCCGAGGCGCTCTGGTAGCGGTCCTCGACCTTGGGGGCCAGGGCCCGCATGATGATGGCGTCGATCTCCCTCGGGACGCGGCCGTTCTTGATCCGCGGCGGCGTGAGCTTGCCCTGCTGGGCCTTCTCCAGGATCTTGAACGGGTCGGGGTCGAAGATCGGCGGCCGGCCGATGATCATCTCGTAGAAGATGCAGCCGAGGGAGTAGAGGTCGGCGGCGAAGGAGGCCTTGCCCAGGAACTGCTCGGGGGCCATGTAGGGCGGCGAGCCGATCCGGGTCGAGGCGTAGGGCACGGCGTTGAGCCAGGCCGAGGTCCCGAAATCGGTGATCTTGGCCGTCCCCTCCTCGGAAACGATGATGTTCGACGGGCGGAGGTCCCGGTGGATGATCTTGGCCTTGTGGGCGTGGTCGACGCCGTAGGAGATCTGCTTGATGAAGTCGATGGCCTGCTCGACGCCGAGCACTCGCTCCTTCTCCAGGATCTTCTCCAGGGTCGGGCCCTTGATGTATTCCATGACCATGAAGAAGACGTTCTTCTCCTTCTCCGCGGCCAGCATGCGGACGATGTTCGGGTGGCTGAGGGCGGCCTGCAGGCGCGGCTCCTTGAGCAGCTTGTAGAGCTCGGCCGACTGCTTGTGGGGGACCTTGATGGCCACCTTGATGTCGAGCCAGGTGTCCTTGGCCAGGTAGACCGAGCCGAAGCCGCCGCTGCCCAGGGACCTCAGGATCTCGTACTTGCCGACCTTCTGCCCTTGGAGGAACATGTCAATCCGTCCAGAAGTGCGCGATCATGGCCGCGCCGGCCACGGCCGCCGTCTCCGCCCGCAGGATGCGGCGGCCCAGGGAGGCGGGCTCGAACCCGGCCTCCCTGATCTTCCTCTCCTCCCCTTCCGTCCAGCCGCCCTTGGGCCCGACCAGGAGCAGGATCGACGGGGGCGGACCCGCCGCCGGCGCGGGCGCCCCGCGTTCGGCATCCGGCGCGGCCGGCGCCGCGGCCAGGATCTCCTTGAGCGGCCGGCCGCCGTGCTCGCTCAGGAACAGCTTGCGGTCGGCCCCGGGCTCGCGAAGCAGGCGGTCGAGCGGCCGGGGCGCGTGGACCTCGGTCACGAGGCGGGCTTTGCATTGCTTGGCCGCCTCCCGGGCGATCCGGCGCCAGCGGTCGAGCTTGCGGTCCTCCCGCTCCCCCGGCGGCCGGTAGGAGCGGGCGCTGGTCACGGGGATGAATTCGGAACAGCCGATCTCGGCGGCTTTCTCGAGGACGGTCTCGAGCTTCCGGGCCTCGATCAGGCACTGGGCCAGGGCCAGCCTTGGCCCCGGCGACTCAGGCTCTTCCAGCCAGAGGATCGCGACCTCGGTCGAATCCTCCCCGACCTTCTCGACCCGGGCCAGGCATCGCCGGCCGCGGCCGTCGAAGAGCCAGATCTCCTCCCCGGCGCGGACCCTGGCCGCTTTGGCCAGATGGCGGTGTTCTCCGCCCCGCAAGACCATCCGGGACGGGCCGGCGGCGATGACGGGAACGTAGAACTGGTTCGCTGTCACGCTTCTCGCCGGCTCACTGCAAGATGTCCTTCAGCCTATGGACGACGCTCTTGTCGACGGCTTCGATGTCCTCGCCGCGCAGCTCGGCCAGCTTGGCCAGCAGCGCCTTCTGCTCCTTGGACAGGTCGCCCGGCGTTTTGATCCGGATCCGGACGAAGAGATCGCCCTTGCGCCGGCCGGCGACGTCACGGACGCCCCGGCCCTTGAGACGGAGCGTTTCGCCCGGCTGCGTCCCGGGCGGGATCCTGAGGACCTCCGGGCCTTCGAGTGTCGGGATCTCGATCCTCGCGCCGAGGGCGGCCTGGGTGAACGAGATGGCGATCTCGCAGGCGAGATCGCCGCCTTCGCGCTCGAAGAAGGGGTGCTTGCGGACGCGGGTCACGACGTAGAGATCGCCGGCCGGCATGCCCTCGTCGCCGGCCTCGCCTTCGCCGACGAGCCGCAGCCGCGAACCGTCCTCGACGCCGGCCGGGATGCGGACCTTGAGGGTCCTCTTCTCCCTGACGTGGCCCTTACCCTGGCACGACTCGCAGGGCGAAGCGTTGATCTCGCCGCTGCCCTGGCAGCGCGGGCAGGTCCGGGCCATGGTGAAGAAGCCCTGCTGGATGCGGAGCTGGCCCTGGCCGCCGCACGAGGGGCAGGCGGCGGGCCGGGTGCCGGGCTTGCGCTTCGAGCCGCCGCAGGCGGGGCAGGCTTCGGCCCGGGTCAGCTTGATCTCCCGCTCGACGCCCGCCGCCGCTTCCTCGAGTCCGATCTCGATCTCGAGGGCCAGGTCCCGGCCGGGGCTGCGCCGGCTCCGGGCCCGGCTCCGGCCGCCGCCGAAGAGGTCGCCGATGCCGAAGCCGAAGAGGTTCCCGAGGATGTCCTCGAAGCCCTCGAAGACCGACGTGTCGAAGCCGGAGAAGCCCTGGCCGCGCAGGCCGTCGCGGCCGAAGCGATCGTAGACGGACCTCTTCTCTGCGTCGCCCAGGACGCTGTAGGCCTCGGCCGCCTCCTTGAACCTCTCCTCGGCCTCCTTGCTGCCGGGGTTGCGGTCGGGATGGTGCTTCATGGCCATCTGGCGATAAGCCCGCTTGATGTCCTCGGCCGGCGCGTCCCGGGGCACGCCGAGGACCTGGTAGTAGTCCCTGTCAGCCATTCGCCGCCTGCCTTGCGGCGCCGGGGCCCGCCTGTTTCCGTTTCAGCGCTTCCACATCCGCGGCCGAGAGTCCCGAGGAGGGCCGGACCTCGATCTTGTGGCTGAGGCCCGTTTCCTTGTCCTTGGCCGAGACCTGGACCAGGCCGTCGGCGTTGATCTCGAAGGTGACATCGATCTGGGGCACTCCGGCCGGGGCCGGCTCGATGCCCACCAGCTCGAAGACGGCCAGGGACTTGTTCAGCGAGGCCAGGAACCCCTCGCCCTGAAGGACATGGATCCGGACCCGCCGCTGGTTGTGGGTGACGGTGGTGAAGGCCTTGACCTTGCGGGTCGGGACGGTCGTGTTCTTCTCGATGACCGTCTCGTAGCCGTCGCCCTCCGTCTCGATGCCCAGGGCGAAGGGAGTGACGTCGAGCAGGAGGATGAGGTCCCGGACCTGGCCGTCCAGGATGCCCGACTGGATGGCCGCGCCCATGGCCACGGTCTGGTCGGGATCGATCTTCTCCTCGGGCGCCCGCCCGAAGAACTTGGTCACCCGCTCCTTGACCAGGGGCATGCGCGTCTGGCCGCCGACGAGGATGACGTGCTCGATCCGGTCGGCCGAGAGCCGGGCCTCGGCCAGGGCCCGCTCTATGTGCGGCACGGTCCGCTCGACGAGATCGGCCGTCATGGCCTCGAAGGCGGGCCGGCTGAGGGTCTTGCGGATATGGTTGGACGCGGCCTTGTCCGAGATGATGAAGGGCAGGTTGATCTCGGTCTCGGCGGTGAAGGACAGCTCGCGCTTGGCCCGCTCGGCGGCTTCCTTCAGGCGCTGAAGGGCCAGCTTGTCCTTGCTCAGGTCGACGCCCGTCTCGGCCCGGAAGCTGGTCGCCAGCCACTCGACGATGCGGTTGTCGAAGTCCTCGCCGCCGAGGTAGGAGTCGCCGTTGGTGGCCAGGACGTTGAAGACGCCGTCGCTGACCTCGAGGATGGTGACGTCGAACGTCCCGCCGCCGAGGTCATAGACGGCGGCCAGGCCGTTCTTCCTGGCGTCGAGCCCGCAGGCCAGGCCGGCGGCGGTCGGCTCGTTGATGACCCGCAGGACGTTAAGGCCGCAGATCGTGGCCGCGTCCTTGGTGGCCTGCCGCTGGGCGTCGTTGAAGTGGGCCGGCACGGTGATGACGGCCTCGGTCACGGGCTCGCCGAAGAAGGACTCGGCGCAGGTCTTGAGGTAGCCCAGGACCATGGCCGAGATCTCGGGCGGGCTGAGGGTCTCGCCGCCCAGCGCCACGGCGACGTCGCCGTTGGCGGCCTCCTTGAGACCGTAGGGCAGCCGGGCCACGGCCTCCTGGATCTGGGCCGACTGGAACTTCTGGCCGATCAGGCGCTTGACCGCGTAGAACGTCGAGGCGGGATTGGTCACGGCCTGGCGCAGGGCCAGGGTCCCGACCAGCCGCTCCCCCGACCCGGTGAACGACACCACCGAGGGCGTCGTCGGCAGGCCTTCGAGGTTGGGGATGACCACGGGATTCCCGCCCTCGAGGTAGGCGACGCAGGAGTAGGTCGTCCCCAGGTCGATGCCGATGACGTGTCCCATGCGCTACTGTCCTTTCTTCGGGACGAGGACCTTGACCATGGCCGGGCGGAGGAGCCGGTCCTGGATCATGTAGCCCTTCTGGAGCTCTTCCTCGACGGTGGGCTCCGCGACCTGGTCGGACTCGGCCACGGTCATGGCCTGCTGGATCGTCGGGTCGAAGACCTTTCCCCCCGGGACGATCGGCCGGACGCCGTGCTTGGCGAGCACGGCCTGGAGCATCCGGAAGATGAGCTCGACGCCTTCGCGGAAGGTTTTGTCCGCCGCGTCGGCCGGCACGCTCTGCAGGGCCCGCTCGAAATTGTCGGCCAGATCCAGCAGCTCGAGCATGACGCCGCTCAGGGCGTACTGCTGGAACTCGCCCTTCTCCCTTTCGAAGCGCTTGCGCAGGTTCTCCATGTCGGCCAGGCGGCGGAGGTGCGCGTCCTTGAGGTCGGCCAGCTCCTGCTTGAGCGCCTTGATCTCGGCGTCCTTCTTCTTGAGCTTGTCCTTGAGCGGCTTCGCGCTCTCCTCGGGGGCCTTCCCCCCGGCCTCCGGCGGCGCCGCGGGCGGGGCCGCCGGCGCGGGCTTCTCTCCGCCGTCGGGCGGCCTCTCGGGGATGAACTCGATCTCGTCGCCGGGCTTGTCTTTTTCGTCCGTCATAGGCTGACCTCTTTCCCGAAGACCGTGATGGCCAGGCTGATGCGCTTGGCCGTGCGGTCGACGAGCGGGATGATCTTCTCGTAGGGGATGCGTTTCGGGCCGATGACCCCCAGTGTCCCGAGGACCTGGTTGCCGTAGCCGTAGTGCGAGAGCACGAGCGAGCAGTCCTCGATGTCGGGGAAGTTGGCCTCGGCGCCGATCAGGACCTTGACCCGGTCGAGGCTGACGAAATCCGAGAGCAGCTTGACCAGGGCGGCCTTCTCCTCGAAGCTGCGGAACAGGGGCCGGAGCTTGTCCAGATCGGACAGGCCGGCCTTGCCGAGCAGGCGCGAGGTGCCCTGGAGAAAGATGCGGTCCTCCCCTTCCTTGTCGATCGAGCTCTTGAGCAGCTCGAGGAGCTTGCTCAGGCTGTCCTCGTACTTGACCCGGTACTTGGGCAGGTCGCGCACCAGGGCTTCGCGGACGGCCAGGATCGTCCGGCCCCGGAAGTTCTGGTTGAGGTACTGGGAGGCGCCGTCGAGCTCGGCCTGGCTCAGCGGCAGGGACGATTCCAGGGTCTCGGTCAGGACCATGTGGAAAGGCGTCACCAGGATGACCAGGACACGGCGGTCGGAGATCTTGATGAAGCGCAGGTGCTCGAACGTCATCCGGAAAAGCCGCGGCGAGATGACGAAGCCCAGCGCGTCGGACGAATCGGCCAGGCTCCGGCAGGCCTGCAGCAGGAGCGAGTCGAGGTCCGCCGTCCGGGCGGTGAATTCCTCCTGGATGAGGGACGGGACCCGCTCCTCGGGCAGGGATCCCTCGGCCAGCAGGCCGCCGACATAGAAGCGCAGGCCCCGGTCCGTCGGCACCCGTCCGGCCGAGGTGTGCGGCTGGGACAGGTAGCCCATCTCCTCTAGCTTAGACATGATGTTGCGCAGCGTCGCCGGCGAGGCCTTGATCCGCCGGGTCTGGGAGACCGCGCCGGAACTGACCGGGCGCCCGCAGTGGACAAAGCTCTCCACGACGAGGTTAAGGACCTTCTTATCCTTATCGCGGAGGGCAAACCTAACCATAATCTTCCAGCATTTTATATAGCACTTGGACCGAGGGAGTGTCAAATGACTCAGAGTCAGGGGGCCGGCCGGGCCGGCGAGCCGGGAGAAATCACCCTCTCCCCCCATATGCCGCTTCTTATCGGCGAGTCAGGCCTCCCCCGTCCTCTCGGGCCGGAAGTGTCAGGCGATCCTTATCCCGGCGTAACCGACCACCCGGTCGTAATCGCCGGAGGCCTCGCCGGAGGTCCGGTAGCTGATGAGCTCGGCTTTCGTCGCCCCCAAACCCAGCGCGGCCACGAGGACCGCCGCCGTCGGCTGGAAGCCGCACATCGAGATGCGCTCGGCCGTGACGGTTTCGACGAGGCCCGCCGGGTCCAGATCGAGCACCTTGCGGACCGCCATCATGTCCTTCCGCTCGGCCGTCTTCTGGCTGACGTAATGACTCATGTCCGTGCTGGCCACGAGCAGCGTCTCGCGGCCCGAACCTCGGACGGCTTCGGCCAGGGCCAGGCCGAGTGTCTCCAGGTCGCCGTAGCCGGCCTCGTACGAAACGCAGATCGGCACGATGGCCGCCCCGGGCCGGAAGTACTGGATGAAGGGCAGTTGGACCTCCAGAGAATGCTCCTGGAGGTGGGCCGCCTCGTCCTCGTCGGCCAGCGGACAACCGGCCATGACGCGGGCGGCCAGGTCCTCGTCGATGGCGCTCTCGCCGAGCGGGGTCAGCCAGCTGCCGCGGGCCTGGACGGCGAAGAGCGGCCCTATCTCGTGATGGGCCGGACCGAGGATGACAACGCTCTCCGGCACCCGGACCGAGGCGAAGACCGCGCCGGCCACGGGGCCGGAATAGACGTAGCCGGCATGGGGCGAAACGACGGCGACGGCCTTAACGGGCGCCGCGGCGGCCCGGGCCATCCCGGCGACCGTCTCCCGCAGCTCCTCCCGGCCGCCAGGATAGAATTGACCGGCGACGCTGGGTTTGCGTTTCATCGCTCCCTCCCCTCCGGCTTGCGCCGGCCTAAGCGTCAGAGGACCTGCCGTTTCTCCTGGAACCTTATGCCGAGGCGCTCGAGCTCGTCCAGGATGGGCCCGTAGATCTCGGGCACGACCGGCACCTGGACGCCCTTCAGGCCGATCCGGCCCTCGAGGATGAGTCGGGCGCCGATGGCCGCCGGGAGCCCGACGGTCCTCGACATGGACGAGTCGCCGCCGGGGACCCCGTAGTCGATGAGCGTCGAGACGATCCTCTCCGTCCGGCCGCCGGTCTGGGCCAGGAACTCGTGCTGCAGGACGACCATGTCCCGCTCGCGAGGCGCGTAGCTCATCCGGTCGATCATCAGGGCGGTCAGGTTGTCGATCGCCGGGGCCTTCGGCGCGGGCAGCGGCTTCTCCTCGTAGAGCCCCAGCCACTCCAGCCGCGACAGGATGGGCGATCCGGTCGGAAGGCCCAGCCGCGCCGCGACCGCGGCCTTGACGTCGGCGCCGGGAGCGGCCTGGGCCAGCTCCCTCATCAGGCCGTTCCAGGTCTGGCCGGTCCGGTCCCTGGCTGTTTCGTCGAGCAGGCCCAGCTCGACCATCTTCCGCAGGGTCTCGCACCAGCCGGGGTAGCGCAGCGTGCCCCGGAAGACCGTCCTGGCCTCGGAGATGCCGTAAGCCTCTCTGTATTGGACGGAATCACGGTTGGGATAGCCCTCGAAGTCCCCCAGCCCGGGGATCCCGATGACCTCCGGCCGGGCGAAGAGGGAGGCGGCCGGGATGTTCACGATCCGGCCGTCCTTGAGGAACTGGGCCGAGTTCTTGGAGGCCAGTAGGACGCCGCGGGGGCTCCAGGAGAACTTGTAGCCGAAGGGATTGGTGTTGGCCTCCGGCGCCGGGAACCCGCCGCACCAGGACGTGAAGCCGAGGACCCGCCCGCCGGCGTCATGGATCTCGTGAATGACCCGCATGGCCTCCATGTGGTCGATGCCCGGATCGAGGCCGACCTCGTTGAGGAGGGTCACGCCCTTTTCCCTGGCCCGCGCGTCGAGCGCCTGCATGGCCGGCTTGACGTAGGAGGCGGTGACCACGGACGCGCCTCTCTCGACGGCCAGTTCGGCGACGACCGGATGGAACGCGTAGGGCACCATGCTGACGACGAGATCGACCCGGCCGATGGCCGCGCCCAGGGCATCCCGGTCGGCGATGTCGAGGACCGCCGCGGTCCCACGCGGGTGGGTCCCGACGAGCTTGGCGGCCCGGCCCGGCTCCATGTCGGCGACCGTCACGGCGAAATCCGGCTGCTCGAGCAGGTAGTTGACGAGGGGCTTGGCCACCAGGCCGGCCCCCAGGACGAGTATCTTTTTCATGGTCGTACCTCCACTCGGATCGCGGCCGGTCAGCCGAGGTATTCGCTGAGGTAGGCGTAGCTCGGCGCGAGCTGGCCGCGGTACACGATGACGGCCCGGCGCAGGACGTCCGGCAGGCCGCACTCGGCGAAAGGCCGGTCAAAGCGCGCCGCGGCCAGGGCCGGGATGTGCTCCTTGAACTTGCCGCTGAAATAGGTCGAGGACTCGAGGGGCAGCTCGGCCGGCAGGTTGTAGACGGCCAGGACCGCCGGGCCGCGGCCGGCGAAGCCGGGTTTGGCCTTGTCCTCGACGGGATCATAGACGTAGACGGGATTCTCCGAGTCGGTCGCCTGGACCGTGCACTCGATCGAGCCGTTGATGTCGCAGGTGATGTCGCCGACGACCCGAAGGCGGGGCTGGCCGTCCGCGTAGAGCTTCTTCAGGAACGCCTTGGTGATGTACTTGGGGAACTTCGGGGCCCAATAGATGCCGTTGACGACGGCCGTGAGATAGGGCACCAGGTCCTCGGTGATCGCCCGGTAGCCCTGAGGATGGTCGTAGTAGTCCTGAAGGTCGAAGGCCTGGGCGGGGTCGGCCGGCCGGACCATGTCCTCTTCATGGAACACGGCCTTGTAGAGGTTCCGGCCGGCCTTGTTCCCGCCCTGGAAAAGCTTGGGGATATCGGCCGGGCGGACGGTTTCGACGGGCAGGAGGTCGAAGATCTCCTGGGCCCCCTGGGAGACGTGGCCATAGCCGAAGAAGCCGATGACCGTGGGGCCCAGCCGGGGCGGCAGCCCGTCCTTGACCAGCTTCGCCCCCAGACCGGAGACGGCCTCCTTGGCCTCGACCAGGCTCTTGTAGCGATGGGTCGGCTCGAGCATGGTGAACGGGCTGGGAATGCCCTCGACCGTCAGACGGCGGCCCAGGGCCCAGAGGGTGTCGATCATCCCGGCGTGGCCGGCGTAGTTGCCGAAATAGAGGACCCGCCTCCCTTTCTCGTCGACCATCTTCTCGTAGTCGATGACGGTGCAGCCCATGTCCATCATCTTCTTGAGCATCGGCATGTTCTGGCTCTGGCCCTTGGCCGTGTGCGAGAAGAAGATGTAGGTCTTGCCTTTCTCGATGAGCTCGATCGGGATCTCCTTGAGGGCCAGGACGACGGGACAGGGCGAGAGCCCCTCCTCGACCGGGATGCCGGCCAGGCGGTAATCGTCGTCGCTGAAGATCCGGATCTTCGACGGCTGGACGCGGAACTCGACCGGATACTTGTCGGCGAGCTCCCGGGCATGGGACGGGATCAGCGGGACCCGCTTTTCCCACTTGTTGATGTCCTCTCGGCGGATGCCGAACTTGGTGTTCATGATGATTGCCTTTGGATGAGATGTGGAATGACTTATATCGATTATGCCACAATCGTCATGGCCGTTCAACCCTTCCCGGATCACGGCGGGCCGGGGCCAGCCCCGCCGCGCCGGGGAGGTTGACGGATATGGGGCGGACCGGCTAAGATGGGCGGGATGATCAGGTTCCACAACACGCTCGGCGGCCGGATCGAGGACTTCGTCCCTCTCGAGCCCGGCCGGGTCAGGCTCTACACCTGCGGCCCGACGGTCTACGACTTTCCCCATATCGGCAACTGGCGGGCCTACGTTTTCGAGGACCTGCTCAAGCGCTTCCTGAAATACAGCGGTTTCGGGGTCACGCACGTCATGAACATCACGGACGTCGAGGACAAGACGATCCGCGATTCCAAGGCCAGGACGGTCGAGGAGCTGAAGCGCTATACCGCCAAGTATATCGACGCGTTCATGGCCGAACGGGACCTCTTGAACATCCAGCCGGCCGACCGCTATCCGAGGGCGACCGAGCATATCCCGGAGATGGTCGGGCTCGTCAAGACCCTGCTGGCCAAGGGCTTCGCCTACCGGAAGGACGGCTCGGTCTATTTCGCCATCGACAAGTTCCCGGCCTACGGGCGCCTGTCCCGGGTCAACCTCGAGGAGCGCCGGCCGGGCAGCCGCGGCGACGCCGACGAATACGAGAAGGAAAGCGTCCACGACTTCGCCCTCTGGAAGGCCCCCAAGGAGGGCGAACCCTTCTGGGAGACGGAGATCGGGCCGGGGCGGCCGGGCTGGCACATCGAGTGCTCGGCCATGAGCGCCAGGTACCTCGGCAGGACCTTCGACATCCACTGCGGCGGCGTCGACAACATCTTCCCCCACCACGAGAACGAGATCGCCCAGTCGGAGGCGGCTAACGGGGTCAAGTTCGTCAACTACTGGCTCCACTGCCACCACCTGGTCGTCAACGGCCAGAAGATGGCCAAGTCCAAGGGCAATTTCTACCGGCTGGCCGACGTCCTGGCCCGCGGCGGCTGCGACGCGCTGGACGTCCGCTACCTGCTCGTCTCGACCCACTACCGGAAGATGCTCGACTTTACCTTCGAAGCCCTGAAGCAGGCCCGGACCGCCCGACAGAGGATGGGCGATTTTTTGGGGACCCTCGGGGACGTTCCGCCGGAGGCGGCGGGCCAGGCGCCGGTCGAGCCGCTCCTCGCGACGGCCCGGGCCGGATTCACGGCCGGGCTCGGGGACGACCTCAACATCGCGGAGGCGCTGGCCGCCGTGTTCACGTTGATCAAAGACGCCAATCCCCTGCTCGTCCAGGGCCGGGTCTCGAAGGCGGGCGCGGACAAGCTGGCCGCCTTCATGGGCGAGGTGGACGGCGTCCTCGGCGTCAGGCCATCGCCGGCCGTGAGCCTTTCCGGGAAGATCGGCGGAGCCGGCCCGGCCGCCGGAACGGCGGACGTTCTCGAAAGCGGGATACGGGCTAAGATCGAAGAGCGCCAGCGGGCCCGGGCCGCCAGGGACTTCAAGCGGTCCGACGAGATCCGCGGCGAACTGCTGGCCATGGGCATCATCCTCGAGGACACCAAGGACGGCGTCCGGTGGAAGCGCGTCGTTCCTCCCAAGCCCTGACGCCCCGGCGCCCGGCCGCCGCGCCGGCGTCCCCGGCCGGGCCCGAAAAGGCGACCCTGGCCCTCGGCCGCTCCGGCGAGGACATCGCCTGCCGCTATCTCCTGGAAAAGAAATACGAGATCCTGGAGCGCGGCTTCCGCCTGCTCCGCGGGGAGATCGACATCGTGGCCCTGGACGGCGAGACCCTGGTCTTCGTCGAGGTCAAGGCCCGGACCGACGAATCCCACGGCCGGCCCGAGGAAGCCGTGACGCTTGGCAAGCAGCGGCAGCTCCGGCGGCTGGCCCAGGGTTATCTCCTGACCCATCCCCGGCCCGGCGCGGACTGCCGCTTCGACGTCATCGCCATCCTGTTCAGCGGGCCGGACGACTGCCGGCTCGAGCACTTCATCGACGCCTTTTAACGCGGCCTGGGGGCCGGCCCGTCCCCGGCCCGGACATGTCGCCGGTCTCGACGCCCTTCCTTCCCGGCCGCGTCAGAACGAGTAGCCGATCCCGATCCTGAGGTTCCGTCCCGGCTCGATCATCGCGTCGGGATCGGCCCGGTCGATGTACGCGGCGTTGAAGAGGTTGGCCAGGGTGGCCGAGATGCGGATCCCCCGCCAGACATAGGCGGCCCGGAGATCGACGATCTCCGAGGACGCCACGGCGATCTCGGCCGGTCCGGGATCGTCCTTGGCCAGGCAGAACGCAGCTTCGACGCCGGCCGAGAAGTTCCCCCGCCAATACTCCGTCCCGGCCCGGAGGCGGACCGGCGGGACGTCGTTCAGGGGCGCGTCCGTGGCCAGGCTGCGGCCGCGGATCGCGGCCACGCCGCCCGTGACCTTCCAGCCGGGCAGGAGGAAGGCCTCGGCCTCGAGCTCGAGGCCGCGCAGCAGTCCCCGCTCGATGTTGCCGTAGGTGTAGGTCGTCGGGTCGACCCGGTAGCGCTCGATCATGTCGTCGATGCGATAGCGGAAGGCGTACAGGCCGACAAAGAAGCGGCGGCCGAGGAACTTGAGCCCGCCGTCGAGGTTGAAGCTGCTCTCGGGCTTCAGGTCCGGCTGCCCGATGATGAATCCGCGGCCGCTGATCCCCGTATAGAATCGCTCGTTGATGCTGGCCAGGCGGTAGGCCCGGGCCATGTTGACGAAAGCGGTGAGATCTTTCGTGAGCTTGTAGGAGACGGCCAGGAAGCCGGTCGGCTGGCTGTCCTTGGTCAGGATCGGCTGGGCCTCGGGGGCCTCAGGTATGCTGATCTCTCCCTGGTAAGGCGTCGCTTTCATGCGCAGGACGTCGTAGCGCACGCCGCCCAGGATATCGAGCCGCCGGATGCCGGTGTAATCCGCCGAAAGGAAGAAGCCGAGATCGCCCCGGCTGGCGCTGGCGTAGGGATACTCCTCCTGGACGCCGGTCACGGCCCCGGTTTCGTCGTAGGAGGTGTAGGCGTTGTAGGCGTGGGCCGCGGCCCGGCCGAAATAGTCCGCTCCCCCTTCCAGCCGGAACGACGGGCCGAGCTTCTTCGAATAGGAGGCCTGGGCCCCGAACTCCGTGCTGTCGGTCTTGGCGTAGGACTCCTTGGTGAGGTAGCCGCTGTAGTTGTCGGTCAGGGTCTCGAGGTAATTGGGATTGGCGAAGGCGTGGAAAACGAGCTCCCCGCCCCGGCCGACGTTCTTTTCCTTCCAGTCGAGATGGACCAGGTTCTGGTTCTCGTGCGGATACCATGTCGGCTTGGTGGAGGCCGTCTGGCTCGGCTTGCCGATGTCGGAGCCCCGGGCGGCCAGGAGGCCGATCTCGATCTCCCGCTTGTCGGTCCGGTGGGCGGCTTTGGCCAGGAGGCTGCCCTGGGTGAACTGCGACTGCAGGATCTTGGTCCCGCCGGGGACCCGGTAAAGCCCCGCGTCGTCGTACTGGAAGGCCAGCGAAAAAGCCCAGGTCCCGGTCGAGCCCTCGAGGCCGAGCCCGACGCGCTTCTCGCCGTTGACGCTGCCCAGGCCGGCCTGGAAGCGGCCGTGGAGGCCGGGCGCGAAGCCCGGTTCCCTGGTCAGGATGTGGATCACGCCGCCGATCGCATCCGAGCCGTAGAAGACCGACGAGGCGCTCCGCAGGACCTCGATCCGCTCGATGTCCCAGGGGCTGACGAACGAGGCGTTGGGACCGGTCCGCCGGTCGCTCTCGAGCCGGGCGCCGTCGACCAGGTAAAGCACACGCCGGCGGGCCAGGCCGCGCACGGTCGGCACGAGCGAGAACCCGGCCGAGCCTATGGACCCGACGCCGGGGACGTTCCGCAGCCCGTCGTTGACGTTCGCCGGCATGTCCGCGGCCAGGCTCTCCCCGGACACCACGGTGGCAGCCGCGGGGACCTGGATCGATGGCTCGGGGTAGCGCAGGGCCGTGACCACGACCTCCTCGCTCTGCCGGACGACGCGGACGAGGGCCAGGACGACCGGCCGGGTCCGCTGCCGGGCCCCGATCTCGAACTCGCGCTCGTAGTAGTCGGGGTGGACGACCTCGAGCACGATCCGTCCGGCGGCCGGCACGTCGAGGGAGAACCGGCCATCGGCTCCGGTCTCCGTCCTGACGCCGCTCGCCCGGTGCAGGACGACGGCCGCGGCCACGGGATTGTCGGCGGCTCCGACGACCTTGCCCCGAACCTCGGCTGCTCCGGCCAGGGTCGCGGCGGCAAGCAGGACGAAAGAAAGAACGAGGACCGGTCGGGCTCGATGCATGGCCACCTCCATTTTGGTTATAGACGCAGGACCGGGCGGCTTTCTTCCCGCCGGGGGCCCCGTTCCTACCTGCGCCGCCGGCTTCGGGCCTTCAGGACCCGGCTATTGTCGGCGGAGGCCGCGAGGAGCTCCGCCGCCGTTCGGCCCAGGACAGGATGCCGGGCCTCCGGGGCCAGCTCGGCCAACGGCACCAGGACGAAATTCCTCAGGTGGAGCCGGGGGTGCGGCAGGACGAGTTCCGGCGCGTCGACCACCATGTCTTCGGCCAGGAGGATGTCGATGTCGATCGTCCGCGGCCCCTTGGCGACGGTCGGGACCCGGCCCATCTCCGCCTCGATGGACTTGGCCAGGCGGAGGAGCGCCGAGGGGTCGAGCCCGGAGCGGACCTCGACGACCTGGTTGAGGAACCAGGCTTGGCCGGCGTAATCGACCGGCTCGGTCTCGTAGACGGACGAAACCCTGAGGATCGCGACGTCGGCCCGCGCCAGCCGCCGCCTGGCCCGGGCCAGGTTCGCCGAGCGCCGGCCGAGGTTGCTGCCGAGCCCGAGGAAATAGATCATGCGCCGCTTTCGCCGGCATTCTAGCCGATTCGCCGGCCCGGTTGCAATTCGCCGGTCAAGCTATTAGTATAGCCCTTCACGGGCTTCGGTCCTGTCGAACCATGAACGGAGAGAGCGCATGAGCAAGCTGATCTTCCTCGACAACGGCGCGACGAGCTTCCCCAAGCCCGAAGAGGTCTATCGCTATATGGACCACTTCTACCGCAACTACGGCGTCAATCCCGGCCGCTCGGGATACGACCTGTGCATGGAGGCCGGCCTGATCGTCGAGGAGACGCGGAAGTCGCTGACGGAATTCTTCCACGGCGCCGACCCCAACCGCCTCTGCTTCGGCTACAACTCGACCGACGCGCTGAACCTCATCATCTTCGGCATGCTCCGCCCGGGCGACCACGCCATCACGACGACGCTCGAGCACAATTCCGTCCTCCGGCCCCTCTACCATCTCTCCCGGCAGGGCGTGGAGGTCGAGCACGTCCCCTTCGACGGCCGGGGCTTCGTCGACCCGGCCGAGATCCGGAAGCGGTTCCGGCCGAATACCCGGCTGGTCGTCGTCAACCACGCCTCCAACGTCATCGGCACCGTCCAGCCCATCGACGAGATCGGCCGGCTCTGCCGCGAGGCCGGCATCCCCTTCGCCATCGACGCCTCGCAGTCGGCCGGCAAGGTGCCGATCGACATGGAGGCCCAGTGCCTGGACGTCGTCGCCTTCACCGGCCACAAGTCCCTGCTCGGGCCGACGGGCATCGGCGGGCTGTGCGTCCGCGAGGGCGTCGAGATCCGGCACACCCGGGCCGGCGGGACCGGCGTGCGCTCGGCCGTCCGGACCCACCTCGACGAGTACCCTTACCGCCTCGAGTTCGGCACGGCCAACGTGATGGGCATCGCCGGACTGAAGGCCGGCCTCGCCTGGATCAGGGAGAAGGGCGTGGAGGCCATCCACGCCGAGGAGATGCGCCTGGCCCGGATCCTTCTTGACGGCCTGCGGGCCATCCCCCGGGTCACGCTCTACTGCCAGGACAGCCTGGAGGACCACATCGCCGTCCTGGCCTTCAACGTCCAGGGGATGGAAGCCGCCGACGTGGGCACGATGCTGGACGTCGATTTCGGCATCGCCTGCCGGACCGGCCTGCACTGCGCCCCGCGCCTTCACGAGCAGCTGGGCACGGACAAGATCCACGGCGCGGTCCGCTTCGGGATCGGGCCGTTCAATACGGAAGACGATGTCCGGGCGGCCGTCGCGGCCGTAGGGAAGATCGCCGCGCGGCCGGCGGTCAAGCGCTGAGAGGCGCCGCCTCAGACGCAGCCGTCGGGCTTGGGCAGCCCGGCGACCTTGCAGGCGCCTTTGGCCGGGCCCGACGGGAACAGGTCGTAGATCTTCATCAGGGGAAAGCCTGTGGCCTGGCACATCTTGCGGACCATGGGCGCCAGGTTCTTCTCCAGGTAATAGCCGCGGATGAACCGGACCACGGCCCAGTGCTCGGGCGTCAGCTCGTCCAACCCCTCCTCGGACTTGGCCAGGATCCTGGCCGTATCTTCGGTCCACTCCTCCGGGTGGGTCAGGAAGCCTTCCTCGTTGACTTCGATCGAGCGTCCTTCGCTTTCGATCCTGGGCATGGCGTGCTCTCTTTCTTTCTTCAGGGCTGGCCGGGCAGGACCAGGGCCTTGGAGACGAGTTCCAGGACCTGGACGACCCGCATCGGCAGACGGTAGTGCTTGATGACGTCGGCGAGGCCGTCGATGCAGTTGTGGCACATCGTGCACACGACCGAGGCCCCGGTCGCCCGGAGCTGATCGGCCTTGATCCGGCCGGCTTCGAGCCGCAGTGGCCGGTACTCGGCCATCGACAGCAGCCCGCCGCCGCCCGTGCAGCAGAAGTTCTCCCGGCGGTTGGGATGCATCTCCCGGAAGTCCGCGCAGACGCGGCGCAGGACCTCGCGTGGCTGCTCGACCAGGTCGCCCGAGCGGGCGATGTTGCAGGAATCGTGGAAGGTCACCGGCTCGGGGTTCCGGCCCCGGTCGACCGCGATCCGGCCCTCCTCGAGGAGCCGCTTGAGCGTGACGACGACCGACTCCGTCGGGAGCTTCTGATCGCAGCCGGCCCAGTTGTAGCCTTCCCAGCGCGTCGAGCGGTAGCCGTGTCCGCACTCCGAGATGACGATGCGGCGGGCCCGGAGCCGGTCGGCCGCCTCATAGACGTTGCGGGCGACGAAGCCCCCGAGCTTGTCGTCGCCGGAGAAGAGCCCGAAATTCGTCTGGTCCCAGCCGCGTTTCGGCAGCGTCCAGGACACCCCGGCGGCGTGGAAGATCCTGGCGGCGTGGGCGATCGAACGGGGATCGAACTTGATCTCGCGGGGATTGATGGTGTAGAGGATCTCGCAATCCGGCTTATCGACCGGGATGTCGACGGCATCGGTGCCCAGCTCGGACCGGAGCTCGTCCCGCATCCATTCCAGGGTTTCCAGGTAATCGGTCTCCGTCACGGCCATCTGGTTGCCCGTTTCCCACTCGTCGCGGCTGACGTTGAAGACGCCTTCCGGGACGATGCCAAGCTCCGTCAGCAGCCCGCGGGCGAAGCGCACGAGCAGGGCCGTGTCGACGCCCATGGGGCAGTTGTAGGTGCAGCGGCGGCAGGCGCTGCAGGCGCCGAAGACGATGTTCTTCAGGCGGTTGAGGTCCTCGTCGTCGCGTGGCGAGCCGGCCTTGACCCACCAGGGGGCGACCCGGCCGGTCCAGTCGACATGGCGCTTGAAGATCTTGCGGATCTGGTCGGCCTTCCAGACCGGGGTCATGGTCGGGTCGTCCGGCCGGGCCAGGAAATAATGGCACGATTCGGCGCACAGGCCGCAGTGGACGCAGGCCGCGAGCGAGACAGCCAGGGGCCGGGAGACCCTGTGCCCGAGGATGTCCACGAACCGGCCGGCGTTGTCGCCGGGCGCGTAGGTCCTGAGCCGTCCGTCCACGACAGACGGGCAGCCTTGCCGCTTCGCCTCGTCCTGGGTCCGGAGGTCCAGCGGCGCCCCGACGACGCCCGAGGGGATATTTGACCGGCGTCTCATGCGGCATCCTCCCCCGCCGGGCGGGCGCCGGCGGCCTTCGCCGCGGCCGGCGGCCAGGCGCCGCGGTGGCCGAGGGCGCGGCCGAGATAGATCCGGGTGAAGGGGTAATAGAGGTAGTGGGAGATCTTCGAGAACGGGACATAAACGAGGAAGAAGGCCGTCAGCCCGAAGAAGGCCGCGAGCGGTCCCTCCCCGGCCTGAGGCCGGTTGGGCGCGGCCAGGACCCCGGCCGCGAGCCAGAAGATCAGGAGGGCCAGGGAGAAATAGTCGTCGGGGCTGCTGATCGCGCGCAGGACCGGATCCGTCAGGCGCCGGGCCAGGCGCACCAGCCCGACGAACCCCGCCGCCGCGATGAGCGCCTGGAAAGAGGCGCGGACCCAGGCGGTCTCGAACAGGCCGGGGCCGTACGGGATGATGAAGGAGGCGGCGATGGCCGCCGCGACCCCGAGATGAAAGACCACGAATTCGACATAGCGGCCGGGCCGCTTCCGCGTCGATTCCATGGCCCAGGGCATGGCGATGCTCATCAGGGAATAGCCGGTCCCGGACCGGCCGCTGCCCGCCGGAAGGGTCCGGTCCCTGCCGATCTTGAAGCGGAAGACCCAGGCCAGGCGGACGGAGTAGACGAGGCCCATGAAGGCCAGGGCCGCGATCTGGACCTCGTTCTCGAGGATCTTCAACAGGCTGCTCATGGAGAAACCTTCGTCCGGGCCGAAGCCGGCCATTATAACAGAGGCGGACAGGACGTCCAAGCCGCCGCGGCCCGGCCCCGGAGCCGGGATGTCCGCCGGGCGCTAGGCCAGGGGCAGCTCCACGGTCACCGTGGTCCCCTCGCCCAGCCGGCTCCTGACCGAGACCCCGCCGCCGTGGGCCTGGGCGATGTGCTTGACGATGGACAGGCCGAGGCCCGTCCCGCCGAGCTTCCTGGAGCGGGACTTGTCGGCGACGTAGAAACGCTCGAAGATGTGCGGCAGGTGGTCGGCGTCGATGCCGACGCCGGTGTCGGCGACCTCGACGACGAAGCGGCCTTCCTTCGCGCCCAGGCGGACCGTCACCGTTCCCCTGTCCGTGTACTTCACGGCGTTGTCGACGAGGTTGAGGAGCAGCCCTTCGAGCTGGACCCGGTCGGCCTCGACCGCCGGCAGGCCGGGCGGGGCTTCCAGGACCAGCCTGATGCCCTTATCGGCCGCCCGACGCTCGAAAAGCTTGAGGATGTTCCCGGCCAGGGGGCGGGCGTCGAGGTCCTCCTTGACCGGCTTCATCCCGGGGGCCTCCAGCTCGGACAGGACCAGCAGGTCCTCGACGATGGCGATCAGCCGGTCGGTGTTGCGGCCGATGATCTCCAGGTAGGGCCGGTTCTCGGCCTCGGTCCGCGGCTCCATGGTTTCGACGAAGCCTTTGATCGCCGTGAGCGGCGTCTTGAGCTCGTGGGTGACGTTGGCCACGAAATCCCTCTTGGTCTTCTCGAGAGCGCGGAACTCCGTGACGTCGTGGAGGGTCAGGACCAGCCGGTCGGCTTCGGCCAGGCGGGCGATGGAGCAGTAATAAGCGCGCTCGCCGAGGACGACCTCGCCGGCCGCGCCGCCCCCGCCTTCCCGGGCCTTGCGCACGAGTTCCATGGCCGAGGAGCTGCGCACCACTTCCCAGAAGTGAAGCCCCTGCGGGGCGTCGCGGCCGGCCAGGCGGAGGAAGCTCGCGTTGCAGAGGACGATCCGGGCGTCGCCGTCGAGGACGCACAGGCCTTCCCGGATGGACGCCAGGATGCTGACGATCTCCTCGTTCTGGAGGCGGATCTCGCCGAACATGTCCTTGAGCCGGCCGGCCATGGCGTTGAAGGCGAGGGCATGGTCGCGGAGCTCGCCGCTGCGCCGCGTGGACACCCGGACGTCGAAATCGCCGGCCGCGACCCGCTTCGAGGCGTCGATGACCTCGCGGACCGGCTTGGCCACCGACCGGGTCAGGAAAAAGGCCAGGACGAAGGCGATGAGCGTGACCAGGCCGACGACCCGCCAGAGGTCGCGGCGGAAGGCCTTGAGGACGGCCTCGATGTCCTTCATGAACAGGCTCAGCCGCAGGGCCCCGGCGATGCGTCCCCGGTCGCGCAGGGGGATGCTCAGGTACATCATGTCGGCCTTGAGGGTCGAGCTGCGGCGGATGGACGTCTGCGTCTCGCCCCGCAGCGAGGCCTGGATCTCGGGACGGAAGAGGTGGTTCTCCATGTCCCGGGGCTCCTTCTCCGAGTCGGCCAGAACGGCGCCGTCCGGACCGATGACGGTGATGCGGGCCCCGGTCTTGCGGCCGAGGTCGGTGATGAGGGCCTCGAGATCGCCCGTCGCCGCCCCGGTCACGTGCGGCAGGACCTGGCCCTCGAGCAGGTAGGCCATGTGTTTCAGGTCGGCGGCCCGCTCCTGGTTGTGGTGCGTCTGCAGGAGCGGCGGCGCGACGATCAGAACGGCCGCGGCCAGGAGGACGATGACGGCCGCGTACCCCAGGAAGAAACGCAGGAACAGTGTCTTTTTCATTCTTCGAGCTTATACCCCACGCCGCGGATGTTCTTGACGAGCGGAGCCGCCGGGCCCAGCTTCTCCCGCAGGTTGCGGATGTGGACGTCGACGGTCCGGTCGATGACGGCCTTTTCGTTGCCCCAGAGATGGTCGAGGACCTGGTCACGGCTGAAGACCCGCCCCGGGCGGGAGGCCAGGAGCTGGAGGATCTTGAACTCCGTCGCCGTCAAGTCGACCCTCTCCCCGCCGACCGTGACCGTGAACTTCTCGAGATCGATGACCAGCGGGCCGATCACGATCCGGGGGCCGGCCTCCCCGGCCGGCGGCCGCCGCAGGACGGCATGGATGCGGGCCACCAGCTCCTTGACCGAGAACGGCTTGGTCACGTAATCGTCGGCCCCGAGCTCGAGGCCGACGACCTTGTCCGCTTCGTCGCCGCGGGCCGTCAGCATGATGACCGGGATGCAGGCCAGGTCGGGCGACCGCCTGATCTGCCGGCAGACCTCGAGCCCGTCCGTGCCGGGGAGCATCAGGTCGAGCAGGATGAGGCCGGGCCTCTCGCGGGCCAGGTAGCGGAAAAGTCCCTCCGGCTCCAGGAAGCCCTCGAAGCGATAGCCCGCCTTCTGGAGGCTGACCCTCAGGAGCTCGAGGATGTCGGCCTCGTCGTCGAGGGCGGCGATCACCGGGGCCACGGCGTCTCCGGCCCGAATCTCATGATGCGCTATTATAGACAAATCCTCCGCTTTTGCCACGGATTTTATCATTTCTTAACACAATCCTGGTGGAATGGGGGCGAAGGGAAAGCGCCCATGACCACCCTGCTCGCGGCCGCCGTCCTGGCCCTCTCGGGGGCCCTGGCCGGCCGGTCCTTCTCCGGCATCGTCAAGGCCTATCGCCTCCGGGCCGGCGTTCCCTGGCTCGCTTCGCTCATCTTCGCCGCTGCGGCCGCCGCCGCCGTTCTCGCCCTGCACGCGCTCCTTCCGGGCTGACCTGCGGCCCGCCCCCCTTCCGGCGCGTTGCGCCCGGCGCCCCGCCGGCCTATAATGAAAGAAAAGCGCGGGGAGGGACATACCATGAGACTCATCCTGACCGTTGGCTTCCTCCTTCTCGGCCTGGCCGGACTGGGCGCCGCGCCGCCGAAGTTCGAGAAGGACGTCATCCCGACGTCGGCGGGCGCCCTCGAGATCACCTTCCTGGGCCACGCCTCGCTCGTCATGACCTTCGGCGGCAAGGTCATCCAGGTCGACCCCTACGGCGACGTCGCCGATTACGGGACGCTGCCCAAGGCCGATCTCGTCCTGGTGACCCACGAGCATTTCGACCATCTCGATCCCAAGGCCCTCAAGGCCACCCTCAAGCCCGGCACCGTCGTCGTCGCCTCCAGGGCCTGCGCCTCCGCGCTTCCCGGCGCCGTCATCATGGCCAACGGGGACCGCGGGACGGAGCTCGGCCTGGCCATCGAGGCCGTCCCGGCCTACAACATCGTCCACAAGCGGCCGGGCGGCGGGCCTTTCCACCCCAAGGGCGCCGGCAACGGCTACATCGTGACGTTCGGCGACAAGAGGATCTACATCGCCGGCGACACGGAGAACACGCCGGCGATGAAGGCCCTGCGCGGCATCGACGTCGCCTTCCTGCCCATGAACCTGCCCTACACGATGTCCCCCGACCAGGCCGCCGACGCGGCCCGGGCCTTCCGGCCCCGGGTCCTTTATCCCTACCATTACGGGGACACGGACACGTCCGCGCTGGTCAGGCTGCTGCAGGGGGAAAAGGATATCGAGGTCCGGATCCGCAGGATGCGCTGACCGGGGTCATCCCCCGCCCGAACAGCTCTTGAGGGCGGCGGCCCGGCCGGCCTCGTCGACGTGGTGCTTGATGGTCTTGCCCCGGACCATGTAGATGACGTCCTCGCCGATGTTCGTCGCGTGGTCGGCGATGCGCTCGAGGTGCCTCCCGACGAGGATCAGGTCGACGGCCCGCGAGATCGTCCCGTTGTCCTCCATCATGTAGGTCAGCAGCTCCCGGAAAACCTGGTCGTTGAGCTGGTCCACCTGGTCGTCCCGCTCGCAGACGTTCCGGGCCAGCTTGTCGTCGAGGTTGACGAAGGCGTTGATCGCGTCCCGGACCATGTCCTGGGCCATCTGGGCCATCCGGGGGATGTCGATCAGCGGCTTGAGCTGGGGGGCTTTCAGCAGGTCGATCGTCCGCTCGGCGATGTTCACGGCCAGGTCGCCGATGCGCTCGACGTCGTTGCTGATCTTCATGGCCGAGGTGATGAAGCGCAGGTCGGTGGCCATGGGCTGGCGCAGGGCCAGCAGGCGCATGCACATCTCGTCGACCTCGACGTCGAGGAGGTTGATGGCCTCCTCCCGCTCGAGGACCTGGCAGGCCAGCGCCTCTTGGCGGTCCTTGAGCCCGCGGATGGCCAGGGCGATCTGCTCCTCGGCCCGCGAGGCCATCTCGAGGAGCTTTTCCTTGAGCGTCTTGAGCTCTTCGTCGAACGGTCTCTCGATCCTGGACATGATGCCTCCTCCGGCCGCCGGGAGCCGGCTCAGCCGAACCGCCCCGTGATGTAGTCCTCGGTCAGCTTGTTGGCGGGCGCGGTGAAGATCTTCCCGGTCCGGTCGAACTCGACCAGCTCCCCGAGCATCATGAAGGCCGTGTAGTCGGACACGCGGGCCGCCTGCTGCATGTTGTGGGTCACGATAACGACAGTGTAGCGTGTCTTGAGCTTCTCAATCAAGTCCTCGACCTTGGCCGTGGCGATGGGATCGATGGCCGAGCAGGGCTCGTCGAAGAGGATGACCTCGGGCTCGACGGCCAGCGACCGGGCGATGCAGAGGCGCTGCTGCTGCCCGCCCGAGAGGGCGAAGGCGTTCTCGCCGAGCCGGTCCTTGACCTCGTCCCAGAGGGCGGCGCCCCGCAGGCTTCGTTCGACGATCTCATCGAGACGGCGCCGGTCGCGCAGGCCATTGATGCGCAGGCCGTAGGCGACATTGTCGAAGATCGACTTGGGGAAGGGGTTGGGCTTCTGGAAGACCATGCCGACCCGGCGGCGGAGCTCGACGACGTCGACCTCGGGGGCGTGGATGTCCCGGCCGTCGAGGAGGATCCGCCCTTCTATCCGGCACCCGGGGATGACGTCGTTCATGCGGTTGAGGGTCCGGATGAAGGTCGACTTGCCGCATCCGGAGGGGCCGATGATGGCCGTGACCCGGCGGTCGTGGCAGTCGATGGTGACGTTCTTGAGGGCCCGGGTCGGGCCGTAATAGAAGTCGAGATTCTCCGCCCGGATCTTGGCGGCGGGCTCTGCGCCAGTCATCGCTGTTTCCTTCTCAGCCGGTAGCGGACGACGATGGCCGTCATGTTCATCCCCAGGACGAAGACGATCAGCACCAGGGCGGTCCCGTAGGCCAGGGGCCGGACCTGGAGGATGGCATGGTGCTGGGTGGCCATGATGTAGAGGTGGTACGGCAGGGCCATGAACTGGTCGCCGAGGGACTTCGGCAGGAACGGCAGGTAGAAGGCCGCCCCGGTGAACAGGATCGGGGCCGTCTCCCCCGCCGCCCGGGCCAGGCCCAGGACCGTCCCGGTCAGCATGCCGGGAACGGCGTAGGGCAGGACATTGGTCCGGATCGTCTGCCACTTGGTCGCCCCCAGGGCCAGGGCGCCCTCGCGGTAGGAATCGGGGATGGTCTTGAGGGCCTCCTCGCTGGCCGTGATCGTCCAGGGCAGGGTCATGAGCCCCAGGGTCAGCCCGGCCGAGAGGACCGACGTCCCCAGGCGCATGACGTTGACGAAGAGGATGACCCCGAAGAGGCCGTAGACGATCGAGGGGACCCCCGAGAGGTTGCGGATGGACAGCCGGATGAGCCGGGTCAGGCGCGTCTGCCGAGCATATTCGTTGAGGTAGATGGCGGACGACATGCCCAGCGGCACCGCCAAGAGGGCCGTGATGACCGTGACCAGGAACGTGCCGAAGATGGCCGGGAAGATGCCCCCTTGGGTCATGCCCTTGCGCGGGGCCTGGGACAGGAATTCCCAGGAGATGGCCCCGCCGCCCTTGCTGCCGATGTCGTAGAGAAAGAGGATCAGGACGGCCAGGACGAGGGCCATCGACAGCCGCAGGGCCAGGAAGCCGAGCGCCTGGATGACGTTCTTGCGGGCCGCCCGTTTCATTGCTCCCGCTCCTGGTACCTGCGCAGGACGACGTCGGCGGCCAGGTTGACGGCGAAGGTCATCACGAACAGGACCAGGCCGATGGCGAAGAGGGCGTAGTAGTGCGTCGTGAAGTAGGGCACTTCGCCGAGCTCGATGGCGATGTTCGCGGTCATGGTCCGGACCGGGTCGAGCAGGCCGTGAGGGAAGGACCGGGCGTTGCCGGTGGCCATGAGCACGGTCATGGTCTCGCCGATGGCCCGGCCCATGCCGAGCATGCAGGCGGCGATGATGCCGGACAGGGCGGCCGGCAGCTTGACCCGGACCAGGGTCTGCCAGCGGGAGGCGCCAAGCGCCAGGGAGGCCTCGTTGTAGGCCTTGGGCACGGCGTTGAGGGCATCCTCGGAGATGCTGATGATGGTCGGCAGCGACATGATGGCCAGGAGGACGCTGCCGTTCAGGGCGTTCAGGCCGTTGGCGGTATGGAAGAGCTTGGCCAGCGCGGGGCCGAACAGGACGATGCCGAGGAAGCCCACGACGACCGAGGGGATGCCGGCCAGGATCTCGACGACCGGCTTGAGGACCTCCCGGACGCGCCAATGCGCGACGTCGGAAAGGTAGGCCGCGACGCCGATCCCCACCGGGACGGCCAGCAGCATGGCGCCGGCGGTGACCATGAGCGTGCTGACGATCATGGAGAGCAGGCCGTATTCGGCCTTCTCGGGAGAGGTGGGGTCCCAGCGCGTGTGGCCAAAGAACTCGGCGATCTTGATCTCGCGGAAGGCCGGGACGGCGGTCCCGAGGAGGGTCAGGAAGATGCCGACGAGGACGAGGACGGCCAGGATGCCGCAGGCGAAGAAGAAGGCCCTGATCGCCGATTCCTGGATGTCGCGCCGTTTCTTCGTGCTCATCGGACGATCAGGGCCTCTGGGACTTACTTGAAGTTCTTGTCGTTGGCGGCCTTGTACTTGCCCTCGCCGATCGTAAAGAAGCCTTCGCGTTCGACGATGGACTGGCCTTCGGGGCCGACGATCCAGCCCAGGAACTGGGCGACGTCGCCCTTGGGCTTGCCGTTGGTGGCCATGTAGAGGGGCCGGGAGATCGGGTAGGCGCCGGATTCGACGGACGCGCCGTCGGTAGGCAGATAGCCGGCGCCGTTCGGCTCCTTGGAGATCTTGAGGACCTTGAGGCCCTTGCGGATCCGGTGGTTCTCGTCGTAGAGGTAGCCGACGCCGACATAGCCCACCGCACCCTCGTCCTGGAGGATGCCCTCGATGATCTGGGCGTTGCCGTTCATTTCCTTCATGTCGGTGGAATAGTTCTTATTGCCGAGGACGAACTCCTGCATGAAGACGTAGGTGCCGGAATTGGACTGGCGGCCGTACAGCGAGACGGGCTCCTGGAATTCGCCCAGGGTCTTCCAGTTTTTGATCTCCCCGCGGTAAAGGGCGCCGACCTGGGCCATGGTCAGCTGGTCGACGGGGTTCTTCTCGTTGACGACGATGCTCAGGCCGTCGACGGCCACGACGAAGAACCTCGGGGTGACGCCCTTCTCCCAGGCCTGGTCGATCTCCTTCGGCTTCCACTCGCGGGAGTGGTCGGCGATGTCGCAGGTCTGGTTGATGAGGCCGGTGATGCCCGTGCCGGAGCCGCCGCCAAGGACGGCGATGGCCGTGCCGGGATTCTTGCCCATGTATTCCTCGGCCAGGATCTGGACGAGATTCACCATGGTGTCCGAGCCCTTGACCTGGATCATCTTCCGGGCCGGGGCGGCCGGGAGGAGACCGCCCAGGAGGGTCACGATCGCGAGGGCGATCATCGGGATCTTTTTCATTTCGTTTCTCCTTTCGCTTGACTTGAAGCCTCGCCTCAGAAGGACAGGAAGAACGTCAGGTTGAAAACGACGTCGCTGTTCTTTGTCGCGTTGGCGTTGTAGACCAGGGGATCCTTGTAGTCGTAGAACCAAACGTTGGGTTGGAGCTTCCAGCTGGCATGATAGGGCGCCCAGTCGAGGCCGGCGATGACCAGGCTGACATCCTGGCCCCGATCGAGGCTGTTCGGCGCGTAACGGTCGTAGCGCGCGAAGATCTGGAGCTTGTCGGGCTTGATGACGTAGCGGCCGAAAGCGGACCAGCCGCCGACCCGGTATTTCTCGCCCGCCGTCTGGTAGAGGTCGTTCCTGTAGGTGAACCACTCGGCGCCGATGACCAGGTTCCTGACCTTCTCGAAGTAGGCGTCAGCCTTGTAGGTGGCGGCCCGGGGCTTGACCTCGGCCGGCAGAGCGGCCAGGGGGAGCTTGCGCTCGTAATCATAGTACGCGACCAGGGAGAACCCGGGGACGGGCGTGATCTGGGCCTGGAGCTGGACCCTCTTGTACTGGTCGTTCTCCGCGTGGCTGTAGGCGGCGCCGTTGTAGAAGCCCGCGGCGACGCGGAAGTATTTGGCGAAGGAGTACTTGAGGGTCGCGCCGAGGTCGGCGCTCGAGGCGTAGATCTCCTTCTTGGCGATATCCTTGTACCCGTCCACCAGGGTCTTGGCGACGCTGCGCAGGCCCCAGCGGTCCTCGGCCGGCTTGAAGGTCAGGGTCTCGATCATGCCGACGTTCAGGACCATCTTGGGGACGAGGAAGTTCGAGTACTCGAGGTAGAGGTGCTTGATGAAGGGGCGGAGCTTGTCGTCCTTGCCGAGCGTGACCCCGCTGACCGGCGAACCCGTCAGAGTGACGCCGGTCACATTGGCCGTGTTGTCGGCGTCCAGGCGGAAGCGGAATTTGAGGTTGTCGTTGATCTTGTTCTCGTAGGTGAAATAGGCCCGCCGGAACACGAACTGGTTGTCGAGGTAGGCCGAGGTGCCGGCGGCCGGCTTGAGCGTCGCGGGGCCGGCGTCGGACAGGAAGTACCGGTAGTCCAGATAGATCGTCGTCGAGAAGGTCTGGGGCGGAGGGGTCGTCGTTTGGGCCATCAGGCTCATGATCGCGACCATGGGCAGCATGAGGAGGCCGGCGACGATGCCGTAGACGGTTCGGAGGGCTTGGCGCATTCTCTCTGTCTCCTTGTTGGGTTTCATTCGCCCCCAGGATAAGGAGACAGGGTTAAGGAACGATTAAGGAAGGGACAATTCTCGGTTAAGCCGAAAGGGGGGCGGCGCGGGAGAAAATGGCTCCCCGCGTGCAACCGGATGCGCTAACGCATCACCGCGGCATCAGCGCGAACACACCCCAGCCCAGGTATTCACGCGTGTAAGCGGCGTAGCGCTCGGGTCCCGAGGTCAGTTCGGCTCGGATATCTTTCGCTAACTCATCGCCGGGATTAGCTTCAAGCCATCGGCGCATGGTGAGCCATTTAGCCGCCTCGTATCTGTCCCAACCGTCCTGGTCCGCCAAAACCATTTCCACGACGTCGTAGTCCAGGCGGCCGAAAGACGCGAGAAGCTCTGGAAGGGTGAGAAAGTCGGAGATCGAGTTGGCAAGACACCCCTTGACAACATCTTCCGTCGGCGGCAACCGCCGCCAGTACGGCTCGCCGATGAGGATGATCCCTCCGGAGCGCAGGCTCCGCGCCAGAAGCTCGATGGTGCCGGCGACCCCGCCGGCGATCCAAGTGGCGCCGACACAGGCTGCCACGCCGACCTTCTCGTCAGAGACGTAGCCGGCGGCGTCGCCATGGATGAACTTGACTTGATCGGCGACACCGAGCTCTTCGGCGCGGAGTTTCGCTTGCCCGGTGAACAACTGGCTCATGTCGACGCCGGTGCCGATGACTCCGTGATCGCGGGCCCAGGTGCACAGCATCTCCCCCGAACCGCTGCCGAGGTCGAGCACCCGGGTCCCGGCTTCCAGACGCAGCGCCGCGCCGAGAGTGGCCAGCTTTTCGGGTGTGAACGGGTTATGGATGCGGTGGGCGCTTTCGGTTATGTTGAAGATCCGTGGAATGTCCATTTCGGGAAATCTCCTTATGGATAGGAATAGATTCGATCATGGCCCGGAGCGCGCCCAACCGCCAGGATTGCGCCCGGCCCCCCGACTGCGGATTTCGAAACGGAGAATCGGGGCGAATATGAGGGCGGGCGCAAGTCGTCCTGGACATGCCTGAAACCACGAAACCCCAGGGGGATCACCCGACGGGGTCTGGCATAAAATAAGAGCCGCTGAATTTCAGCGGAATAAATTTGGCTCCTCGGGCAGGACTCGAACCTGCAACCTAGTGGTTAACAGCCACCCGCTCTGCCGATTGAGCTACCGAGGAGCAAGGCTGGATTAAGATAGCATTAATCGGCCCCCAAGGCAAGACTTGCTTTTGCCCGCGGACGTGTTAATATGCCAATCTTTGTGTTCGAAAGGAAATCGTGTCCGACCCAGAAGCTCAAGTCCTGATCGGGGCCGCCGAAGCCCCGCTCTTCACCGGCCGCCGGACGGCCTGCGCCGAAAAAATGATGTTCTTCGAAGCCCGGGCGGCCCGATGGGACCGCGACCATTCCTCGCCGGAAGAGGCCCGCACGATCCCCCTCATCATCCCCTTCCTGAGGCTGAGCGCGGGCGACCGCGTCCTCGACCTGGGCTGCGGAACGGGGAAGCTCGTGCCCTGGCTCCGGGAGGGTGTCGGTCCCTCCGGCCTCATCGTCGAGGCGGATTACTGTCGCGGGATGCTGGAGGCGGGACGGAGCAAGAGGTTCGGCCGGCGCGTTCGTTTCGTGCGGATGGACGCCCAGGCCCCCGCCGTCGCCGGCGGGGCGTTCGACCGGATCGTCTGCTTCTCCCTGTTCCCCCATCTCGAGGACCAGGCCGGAGCGCTCCGGGGGTTCCGCGGGCTTCTCAAGCCCGGCGGTCCGCTCGT